>JAEDLW010000060.1:0-8875 GCA_016295035.1 Paludibacteraceae bacterium | reverse complement strand
CTTTATATTTTCTCCGGGGGAAATTTTCAAAAATTGTTTTCGGGCCGAAAGGAGGTTATATTTTTGGCAAATACTACGGTTGCTGGAGCGGTAGATGAGAATGGTTTTCATTACCATGATGCCACTAAAGGCACAAATTCGTTTTCAGCATGCGAAGTGGCTGATAAGGACTATCATTTTTTGATAAATCCCATAGACCGGTCGATCAATCCATATCCGGACAGCTCTGAAAACGCACCAAATGCCACAAACAAGATAAAAATTATGCAATACGACCACAATTCCGAGGTGTTCACTATCGAATTACCACGTTGGGTTGAAGGTCATGACATGTTAAGGTGCAACCGAATTGAGGTTCATTTTCTGAACGTAGGTGATTTGGGCACTAATGAAGGTATTCACCTTATAAACACGGATTCGGTAACCACAATTGAAGGTGACCCAGAGCGCATAATGTTTGCGTGGCCGATATCTATGGCGGCTACTCAGTATGTTGGAACACTCAATTTTGCGATTCGGTTTGCTTGTGCAGAACCGGCTAAATCCGCAGATGCTGATGAAGCTGAACTTTTATATGCATGGAATACTCTGCCGTACAATAAAATTCAGATAGGAAAAGGCATTAATAATACCGAAGTAATACTGGAAAAGTACCAAGATATTCTTGCTCAGTGGGAGTATAAGCTAGCTGTAGGCGTACAAAGTGTAAAACAAACCACAAAAAGTTTTGAGTCTGGTGGAATTAATGTTATCACTGTGACTCTTACTGATGGTCGTACATCAACTTTCGAAATAAGAAACGGCTTATCGCCGCAAAAAGGTGTGGACTACTGGACTACGGCTGATAAGGAAGAAATTCTCAAATACATCTATGAGAATATTCCTATTGCTGAAGAGGAGGAATTCTAATGGCTGAAAAGTACATTACTAAGGATTCCACTTTTAAAGGAATTGCAGATGCAATCCGGTCCAAACGCGGTATGGCTGATACGGAGCTTATAAAAGTTTCTAATATGGCCGCCGAAATAATGTCTATCAATTTACCAGAGGATGTGGTATTGGCAAGCGTTACCATCACACCGACTGGTGAAGAGATTATCAAAATTCCACAGGATGCATCCGGATATGGTATGGTTACCGTTGCAGGAGACCGTAATCTTATTCCGGAAAACATTAAGAAGGGCGAGAAAATCTATGGTGTTACAGGAACGTTCGATGCTATTGACACATCGGATGCAACTGCTACCCCAGATGATATACTTGTCGGAATGACCGCTTATGTAAACGGCGAAAAAATAACCGGAACACATATCTGCGAATCACCAGGAGGCTCCGGAGGGTCTGAAAGTGGTGGAGGAAGCTCTGACGACGATAACGGAACAGCGGTACTCAACGATATTCGCGTAGAACCTACTGGAGAAGATTTTACGGTAACTCCTGAAGAAGGATTTGATGGTTTCTCATCGGTAGAAGTTGCCGGAGATGAAAATCTCAAACCAGAAAACATAGTTAGAGATGTTTCCATATATGGCGTTACTGGAACGGCGGATACGTTGAGCGATGCATATCTGCAGGAAAAACAAGTTACACCAACAGCTGAAGAAATAATCGTAACCGCCGATGAAAAATATGCGGCATTGAGCAAAGTTACGGTTCTCGGGGACGCGCAACTGATACCTGAAAATATTCGTGCTGGTGTAGAAATTTTTGGTGTCTATGGACAACTCACAGATTTCGATAAACCCATGACCGAAACGTCCGTAACTCCAAGCGCCAAAGAACAAGTAATCACTCCGGATTCGGACCACAGTGGTTTTAACAAAGTCATAATATCTGGAGATGAAAATCTTGTGCCATCTAACATCAGAAAAGGTGTAACTATTTTTGGTGTTACAGGAACCAATGAAAGCGGTGAAGATGCTCCCATTATCATGGGAGATGTGATAATAACCGGATTATCTATCGAGTTGCAAGATGTTGCAATTATCGAATGATGGGAAGGAGGCATAATAATGTTTAAAAACGAATATGGAGATTCGTTTGGAAAAACGTATACCAGCGGAGTTTATGAAAAGTCTCAGTCCGCAAACAATTGGTCTTTGGCTTTTACATTGTTATATGCCCTTTCCAAAAATGGTATGGGTTATGCTACGGCGCAAACAGGTGTTTGTTCGGTAATAAACGACACCAGTTTAGGATGTAAATGTCGGGTAGACATTAAAGGCCCATCTGCCACATCTGGTTCTCTCATAATCACGTTCAACCGAATATGTGTCAAAATAAACGTGGTGACATCAGCAGATGGAAAGAGAGCATATCCCTCTGGTATTTTTGTAACAGACCTAAACGATACCACGCTGGCAACGTTATGCAAATATTCTGATTCTGCGACAAGTGGAAAATTCGAAGTATCAAACAAAACAGTTATATATGCTGATGACTACGACCCGATTACAAACTGGTCAAACAATGGAGACACCGACGAAGACAAATATCGCGTTCAGACAGCAACATTCAAAGATGCAGACAACAATTTTGATATTGTGTCATTGCATTTTTGGGCTGAAGATACTTATCTTGGAGCGGTATCGGTATTCAAATCAAAAGACTATTTTTCATCAAAATACAAATACGGTTTTGGTGTATACAAAGCTCTTGGTGCAGGAACAGTTTACAAGTTTTCGGATAACACCGATTGTGAACTTATCACGGTCTTTGATGGTATGACATTTTCAACCAAAATGGCAAAATTGTGTTTATTTTCCAGCGACACATATTCCGGTGTTATCGGTGGAAGTAATGGCATTTACCAAATAACAGATGGGGCCAATGCGCTATCATTATTACCAGGAAATAAAGTAACCGTTAATGGTCGAGAATTCCAAGCAGTTGCCCCTGAAATATTTGCGCGTACGAGTTAGGAGGCGTTAAATGTCGGAATATACTACCAAGTTTGGTCCGCCGGTTAATTTCTACACGGCAAAAGCACAATGTCAGAGCAATATGGGTCAAAATATCAGTCCTGCTGGTATTCCTACGGTTTCAGACTCCGGTGTGTTTGTACAAAGTAGCGATTATAGAGATTCGTGGGGAACGTTTTATGTGGGAGGTCAATCGCCATATAGATTTGACAAAAACTATTTTAACTGTTGTTTCGGAATGCTGAATATGTATACCAAAGCCAATAAAGACAAAAGTTTTGGCATACTATCATATGAGACTTTGATTGATGCAAAACTAATAAAATTCGGTTTTGCGTTTTTCAATTACACTAGGTCGGATGCGAGCATACAGAAGAATGAATACCAAAGATTTGACCTAGATGCTCCGTTTATATCGTTAAATACAAACAACGTTAAAGTAGTAAAAACCGAGGCAGCATTTCCAACACATTATGCCGAAACCAATGGGACAGAAAAAGACGGCGAGATTGTTTATGCCACCGGTTTGAGTTTGTTTAATGGAAATAAGCCGCTTCAATCAATAATAATTGCAAGAATCGTGGATGCGGATGGTTCCGGATACCCCAGTGCAAGAATTGATTCGGGGGTTCCATATTGCGATAATGGCTCAATAATGTTTACTGGAAATGGTTCTTGTTTCGGAACAATTGAAGGTGATAATTTGGGCACTAGCGCAACGGCTTCCATTGTACAAGCAATTCCAGACAAAGCAATGGTCGGAAATGGAAAAACAGCAGCATTAGCATGCATGGCAACTGTTAATGGAACGGCTGTTTATCTTAGCCATAAAAACGGTATTTATAAACTTTACCAAGGTACCACACCGCTTATTGGCATGCCCGGAGATAAGGTGACCATAAAAGGTCATGAGTTTGCATGCCTTGCGTATGGGCCATTTTACATTCGTATGTCTTAAGGAGGTTCAAAATGGAAAGTATATTAACCTCTATAAAGAAGCTCCTTGGTATGACTTCCGATTACAACTGTTTTGATAAGGATTTAATAATTCATATCAACACGGTCTTTGCGATACTCACGCAGCTTGGCGTTGGGCCCGAAAAAGGGTTTTCAATTTCGGATGATTCTGCAATCTGGAATGATTTCATGGAGGATTCGCCTCGTCTTGAAGTTGCTAAGAATTACATATATCTGAAAGTCAAGCTGCTTTTCGACCCTCCTACCATTTCTACGGTTGCTGAATCAACAAAGCGTCTATGTGATGAGATGGAGTGGCGGGTTACCAACATGTGATATAGTGTGGGCTCGTTCGGCCAAAATCCTCCTCGAAATAGCTGTCACCAACATTTCCCCATGCAGACGAGCCCATATTATATTATAAAGGAGGATGAGCATGGCTCAACTCAAAAACTCAAAACCTTTGCGCCCCGCGTTAGACCCCGAAGCCAGAGAAAATCAAATGATTGATTTGGCTGTTAACCTGGCCGAACAGCAGTTACGAGATGGTACTGCAAAGTCACAGGTTATCGTTCATTTTCTCAAGCTCGGCACACAACGTGCAAGAGCCGAAGCGGAGAAAATTGAATACGAGAAGGAATTGCTAAAAGCTAAAACAGAAAACCTTATGTCTCAGCAGAGAACCGAGGAACTGTATCAGAAAGCAATCGATGCGATGCGCAGGTACAACGGTGCGGGTGGTGATGACGAAGATGACGAGGACTATTAATCGTTCCTATTCGGAACTATTACAAATAGTAACGTTCGAAGACCGTTTCGATTATTTAAAAATCGGAGGGGCCGTTGGGATGGACACGTTTGGATATGACCGAATATTTAATCAGAAGTTTTATACGTCCAGTGAATGGCTGCATCTTCGCGACCAAATCATTGCTCGAGATGAGGGTAATGATTTAGGTGTACCGGGATGCCAGATTGTCGGACCAATTATTGTGCACCACATGAATCCGATAGACATTGATGACATTCGTCATTCAACAGACTTTTTGTTAAATCCCGAATTTCTGATATCAACGTCACTTCAGACCCACAATGCAATTCACTATGGTGCATCTGTGCCAACAATATACAGAGCTCTTACAGAGCGACATGCCGGAGATACAAAACTCTGGTAATTATATTTTAAGAAAGGAGAAGGTTCATGAGCAAGAACAAGTTTGACAGAATCCCTGCCAAAGGCAGCATTCCTGAGGTTTCGGTGCTTAAGCCAGAAGAGATGGCAACTGTTGAAACCGAGACCGAGACAGCATCTGAACCGCTTGAAAGAAAGCTGGTGTTTCCTCCGAAAGGACGTGTTTACGCCGAAGGTTTCAAGAAGGTTCGAATCCGTGAGGAACCGAATACAAATGCAAAAATCATTGCTGAAGTTCCTGTCGGCGAAGATGTTATACTCGGAGAGACAGCGAATGGCTGGACCAAAGTAAACTGGTCAAATCTTTTTGAAGGCTGGATGATGGGAAAGTACATCACTCGCTATCGTTAAGAAGGGAGGCGTCAAAATGGAATATTACATTGGCAATTCAAATGCCGATGGTCCTTCTTTATATCATTACGGTGTTCCGGGTATGAAATGGGGCGTTCGAAAGAAACGACCCACATCATCTAAGGTGTCTACTGGCAAAAAACTATTTGCCAAAAAGACAACTCCTTCTCAGGCCACAAAGAAAGCCTTTAATGGTGAGAAGAAGGATATTTCGAAGGCTACAGACGATGAACTTAATGCATATCTTAAGCGCATGCAGCTCGAGAAACAAGTGTTAATCATGCAGAAGGAAATGACTGCATTGACTGCATCAGCTCCAAAGAAGGTAAGCGCCGGAAAGCGTTTTATAAAAGCTGCTTGGAACGATATTGCTTACCCTTCAATAAAACAGGGCGTAACAGAAGCCGGAAAAGAGCTAATCAAGAAGTCCTTAACCGAAGCAATTAACAAACAGATTGCAAAACGGGCGGCGAGCAGCTAATGTTATCGAATACTGCTGTTCCCAAGTATTACGGTGCATTTCGCGATGCTGTATTGCGTGGTGAAATACCCGTAAACCAATATGTAGAAATGGAAATGAACCGAATCGACGATTTAATAGCCAATCCGGGTATATACTATGACGACCAAGCGGTTGAAGGTTATGTAGCGTTTTGTGAATGTGAATTGACACTTACAGACGGCGAGGATTTGCATCTGTTAGACACATTTAAATTGTGGGCAGAGCAAGTATTCGGATGGTATTACTTTGTCGAGAAGGATGTTTTTGTTCCTAATGAAGATGGAATCGGCGGTCGTATGGTCACGAAGCGTCACAAAAAACGCCTGACCAAAAAACAATATTTAATTGTTGGTCGAGGAGCAGCCAAAACAGTTTATTGTTCTTCGATTCATCAATACTACTTGTCCGTCGACACATCAACAACTCATCAAATTGCCACGGCTCCAACGATGCGCCAAGCAGATGAAACTTTGTCTCCTGCACGGACGGCCATTACACGTGCTCGCGGTCCGTTGTATAAGTTCTTGACTTATGGGTCAATACAGAACACCACGGGAAGCAAAGCAAATCGCTGCAAGTTGGTTCCTACCAAAAAAGGAATTGAGAATTTCCTCACAAATTCCCTTTTGGAAATACGACCGATGTCTATCGACAAGCTTCAAGGTATGCGATGCAAAATTGCTAGTATTGACGAGTGGCTTTCATGCGATATACGTGAAGACCCGATAGGCGCGATTGAGCAGGGCGCGTCAAAGAATGACGATTATCTTATTATTGCAACTTCTTCTGAAGGCACGGTGAGAAACGGTGTTGGCGATACTGTCAAAATGGAATTGCTTAAGATACTTCGTGGGGAATATGTAAACCCGCATGTTAGCATTTGGTATTATTGCCTTGACAATGTGGATGAGGTTGCACATCCTGAACTGTGGTTGAAGGCAAACCCAAATCTAGGTAAGACTGTAAGCTATGAAGTTTATCAGCAGGATGTCGAGAGAGCTGAGAAAGCACCGGCAACGCGTAATGATATTCTTGCAAAGCGTTTCGGAATACCGCTCGAGGGATATACATACTTCTTCACTTATGAAGAAACACTATGCCATCGCAAACAGAATTTCGACAGACTTCCATGCGCTATGGGTGCTGACTTGTCGCAAGGCGATGACTTTTGTTCATTTTTGTTCTTATTTCCTTTAGCTGATGGCCGATTTGGAATTAAGAGCAGAAGTTATATTTCGTCAGTAAAGTTCTCCAAGTTGGCCGAAGCAATGCGGCGTAAATATGAAGAATTTATTGCGGAAGGCAGTTTGGTTGTTGCTGATACCAGCGTCCTTGACATGATGTGGGTATATGAAGAATTGGATGAATTTATCATCTCTCACGATTATGATGTACGCTGTTTTGGATTTGACCCATATAATGCTCGTGAATTTGTTCAGCGCTGGATTGGCGAAAATGGACAATTCGGAGTAGAAAAAGTTATACAGGGCGCTAAAACAGAATCAGTTCCCCTTGGAGAATTGAAGGTTTATGCTGAAGAGCGTGAACTGATATTTGACGAAGCAATTATGTCGTTTGCCATGGGTAACTGCATCGTGCTTGAAGACACTAATGGCAATCGAAAACTGTCAAAACGTCGTCACGAGGACAAGATAGACCCCGTGGCAGCAATGATCGACGCATATGTCGCTTACAAGCTCAATAAAGACGCATTTTAAGAAAGAAGGTATATAATGAACACATACATTGCAAATCCTCCCGAGCTGTATCATTACGGTGTAAAAGGAATGAAATGGGGAGTGAGAAAAACTCCCGAACAACGGGCACAGAAGTATCGTGACAAAAAAGTTGCAAAACTGAAGGACCGTCAGAGCAGAGACCTTTACGAAGCACGTGAACGTTACGCTGGTAATAGCCGTGAAATAAAAAAGGCGGTATCAGCAATTAACAGAGAATATTCTGCTCGAATAAACCGTGCAATGCACATGAGTATTTCCGACATAAAAGCCGAAAAGCGATATAAAGCTGCATCGGCAGCTAAGACTGCGCTTAAAGTTGTTGGCGGTATAGCAGCAACAGCTACTGCGGGAGTTTCCGTTTTAAGTGGTCTGTCGGCAATAAGCCGGGCTAACAGCACAGCAACTATGACTACATATTGGGGACCCGGCAACACAACCGTCAGCAATATACTCACCAGATGAAAGAAGGTCAAAATGGAAAAAGAAAGTATTGGCGCCAGGCTTAAACATGCCTGGAATGCCTTTATGAACCGAGACCCGACGGTGTCTTATCCATCTGGTATAGGCCCAAGTTCTTCGTATCGGCCGGACCAACCTCGATTTCATCGGGGAAATGAGCGGTCAATTGTCACCGCTATTTACAATCGAATAGCAGTTGATGTGGCATCAATTGATGTCTATCATTGCCGTCTGGATGACCAAGGTCGATTTTCGGAATATATGAATTCTGGATTGAACAATTGCCTTCGAATGGAAGCAAACATAGACCAAAGCGGAAGGGCGCTTATGCAGGATATTGTTATGTCCATGCTGGATGAGGGATGTGTGGCGGTTGTGCCTGTAGAAACAGATATTGATGCCACGGAAACAGATTCTTACAAGATTCTTCAACTTCGCACCGCGCAGATACTGGAATGGTTTCCAGAGCATGTTCGGCTACGAATGTACAATGAGCGTACTGGCCGAAGAGAAGACATTGTACTGCCCAAGAAGATGGTAGCGATTATCGAAAATCCGTTTTATGCCATCATGAACGAACCTAACTCCATGATGCAGCGTCTGATACACAAGTTGGCCTTGCTTGACGTATCTGATGATAAAATAGCGTCTGGTAAACTGGACATGATAATTCAACTTCCTTACGTTATTAAAACGGAGGGAAGAAAACTTCAAGCGGAAGAACGCCGTAAAGAAGTCGAAATGCAGTTAACAG
>JAEDLW010000009.1:0-33045 GCA_016295035.1 Paludibacteraceae bacterium | reverse complement strand
ACTTCCTCCTCTCCCCACCACAAACAGCCTATGGCTTAGTTTGTGTCGGGGACCCAGAAAAACGGGCAACGAGATTGCGAGACGATACCGCTCCGCTAAATCGCAGAAGTGGCTCACCTAAAAGAATTTCGACCCGTCGAAATTGGGCGGCTCGCACTTCCTCCTCTCCCCACCACAAACAGCCTATGGCTTAGTTTGTGTCGGGGACCCCAAGATAAAGGGGAGAGTCGAAAGTCAAAAGTCGAAAGCAGAGAGTGGAAGGAATAGAGGTGGAGAGACAAGAGCCGAAAGTAGAAAGAAGAAGGGGAAACGTTGGGTGAGCAGATAAAGGGGAAATGTGCAGGGGACCCCGGAAAGAGGGAAAAAGATATAATAGTAGGCCGGTTAGTCGCTACGGTTGGGCAGGGCAAGATTTATTTTGTTCCCCCGCGGTAGAGGAAAGTCCGGGCAGCATAGAGTACCACAGCGGTTAATGGCCGTCAGGCAGTAATGTTTGGTCACTGGTACAGAGACGAGTTCGCGTTTGTTAATTTGCGGGGATTCCGGAAAAAAGCTAACGCGAGGTGAAACGACTACACTGTGGGCTGCAATTCCAAGTATACCGACGTTTGAGGCTTACTCGGCTGAGTTGGAGGGTAGGAAGCGAGAGAAGGACACTGTAAAGTGTAAAGTGTAAAATGTATATTGTACAGTTTACTCCTCGAGATTAATGGCTAACGCGCGCGAGCGTACAGAACCCGGCTTATAGGCCTGCTATTTTTTTTAGTCGAAAGTCAAAAGCCGAAAGTTGAAAGCTTTTATATGGCAAAGAGGCAAAGGATTCAAGAGTATATTGATTACGATTTATGGCGTAAGAATGCGGCTGAAATGGGCAAGATGCCCCGTTTTGGCGTAAAATTAATGCGCACTATAGTTCTGGTTATCCGTTCATTTGGCAGCAAGGCCTTGAGTGCTCGAGCCGACCACCTCACCTACTCTCTTCTTTTTGCCATTGTACCATTATTGGCTATGGTTTTGGCCGTAGCGAAAGGATTTGGTTTCTCGGAACTGATTGAGCAGCAGCTACTTAAGACACCGATTGGGCAGTCCGAATTTATGCCGGCTGTTATGGAGGTTGTGCATCGTTACCTGGAGACCACTACCGGAGGCGTTTTTATCGGTGTGGGAATCCTTATTCTTATCTCGGCTGTATATACATTTTTCCGGAGTGTCGAAACATCGTTTAATGAGATTTGGAACGTGCAACAGAGCCGCTCGCTGATGCGTCAATCGGTGACTTATATTGCGATATTGTTCCTTATTCCGGTGATGATTATCGTGACGACCGGTTTGAATATCTACCTGCACACAGCAGCAGATCACTTGCAGTTTTTTAGTTTTCTGACGCAGTATCGCGACGGATTTCTGAACTTCTTCCAGTTCCTGGTTATCACGTTTGTGTTTACGTGGATGTACATTGCCATTCCGAACACGAAAGTGCGTTTTTTGCCGGCTTTGATACCGGGTATTATCACCGCTGCTTTGCTGATGGCTATTGAGGCATTGTCGATGTTTGTTGTTGCCTATTTGTCTCGCACGAGTCTGGTTTACGGCGCATTTGCGTTTATTCCGTTGCTGCTGATTATTGTGAAGTGGATCAGTTTGATTATTCTGATTGGCGCGGAGTTGGCTTATGCGATCCAGAACAACGAGATGTTTGCATTTGAACATGACCTCGAGACTATGTCTCGCCGGTATAAGGATTTTCTGACGCTTGCGTTGTTGTACGATGTGATTAAGCGTTTTGAGAATGACGAGAAGCCTCTTACTGCGCGAGAATTGGCTTTGCAGAACGGTATTCCAGTCCGTCAGGCAACGCTTCTGCTCTCGCGACTTGTGGAGGTCGGTTTAGTGCGCGAGGTGTACGTGGAAGGAAAAGAAGACAAGACCTTCCAACCCGCTATGGATACGCATATTATCACTATTGGTAAAGTCTTTGAGCGTATCGATGCCCAAGGCACAGAAGACTTTTTGGACGCCAGCACGAAGCATCAACAGGCGATGTGGCAACATTTCCTCGAGCTGCGCAAAAACGAACGTAATATTAACGATATACTTGTAAACGAACTATAACATGAAACGCACTTTTATTTTTGCTCTTGCGGCTGTTTGTTCCGTATCTTTCGCTATCTCGAGTTTGAAAGCTGCTCCGACAGTTAAGCGTGTTGAGCCGCTGAGTTGGTGGACGAACATGAATTGTCCGCTGACTCTGATGTTTAATGGCGAAGATCTTGCCGACGCGCAAGTAACCGTAAGTAAAATGACCGCGAAAGGTAAGTGGGACACTACCACCAAAGGTTTAATCGTTAAAGGGCAGCACAATGCCGAGTCGCCGAACTATCTGTTTGTGGATATGGAAGTTAACGAGCCTGGTAATTATCGTTTTCTGATTCAGAAAAATGGTCAACGCGCTGTTTATGACTATGTAATCAACACTCGTCGCGAAGGTAGCAGAGAGCGCCAATCGTTTACTTCGGCGGATGTTATTTATCTGATTATGAGTGACCGCTTTGTAGATGGTGACCCAAGCAATAACTCCACCAAGAACACTAAAGAAAAAGCCGACAAGAACAATGTCCACGGCCGTTGGGGAGGTGATATTCAAGGCATTATCAACTCGTTCGACCATATTACGGAACTCGGTGCGACAGCCATTTGGCCGACTCCGATGTTAGAAGATAACGAGGCAGCGTGGTCATATCACGGCTATGCCTGCTCAGACTACTACCACATGGATCCGCGATTTGGCACGAATGAACTATACTGCGAGATGGTGCAAAAAGCACATAAGAAGGGTCTGAAGATATTGATGGACATGGTTCCCAACCACTGTGGCAGCCAACACTGGTGGATGAAAGACCTGCCTTATCATGACTGGGTTAATCAGTTTGACGAATTCACGAATACGCCAAACGTTTTCTCTGCCAATTACGATATCAATGCCTCTGAATACGACCGTTTGATGAGTAACCGCGGATGGTTCGACAAACCGATGCCGGATATGAATCTTGAGAACAAAGACTTGCTCAAGTATTTCCAACAATGGGCAATCTGGTGGATTGAATACGCGGATTTGGATGGTCTGCGTGTGGATACTTATCCGTATATCGAGCGTTTGCCGGGTGCAGAGTGGCTGAAAGCTATTCGCGAAGAGTATCCGAATATCAATATTGTTGGCGAATGCTGGACTCGTCCGGCTTCTGCAGTAGCTTACTGGCAATCGGGTGTGATGAACTACGATGGTTTTGACAGCCATCTGCCGACTGTGATGGATTTTCCTTTAGAAGAGGCTATTCGTCAAGCGTTGGAGAATGATGGTTCAGGTTGGGGCAATGGTTTGACGCGTGTTTATGATGCATTAGCGATGGACTATCTCTATGCCGATGTGAATAAACTTCTCATCTTTGTCGGCAACCATGATATGGACCGCTTAGCCGATGTGGTGAAAGACAAAGACTTACGTCGTGTGAAACTGGGCAATGTGATGATGGCTACGATGCGCGGTATCCCACAGATTTTTGCAGGCGACGAGTACGCTATGAAATCAACCGATATGTCACTCGGTCACTCGACGCTACGTCGTCCGCTGCCACAAGCAAACGAACTGACGGCAGAGGAAAAAGATATGTTTGACTTCCAATCTAAACTTTTCCAGTTCCGCAAGACAGAGCCTATTATCCACAACGGCAAGACGATGCATTTCTTCTCGCGCGATAATACTTATTCGTATTTCCGCTACACGGACGAAGGCGCAGTCTTTGTTTTCCTCAATGCAGCCGACCAACCACGAACGATTCCTACAACCCACTATGCTGAGATTCTTGATAAATACCAAAAGACAGGCAAGGATATTCTGTCGGGCGAGAAGTATGACTTGTCCCGCACAGACGTAACCGTTAAACCGCTTTCCGCAATAGTGATTAAATTAAACAAATAAGAGATATGAATTTCTTGAGAAAATATATGTCGATATGAAACTTAGATATATTATTATGGCTGCAGTAGGCTTATTATTAGCAAGTTGCGTAACAAAGAATAACGGCGGTTGCGGTTCTACAGAGCCGGACAAAGCGCCGATTAGTAAACCTACAATCAAAATAGAAGGCGGTCGATTGACTCCCGAAGGTTTGTGGGCAATGGGCCGTATCGGCAGCGTTGTAAGCGATATTGAGACAGGTAGGGTTGCTTATACTGTCAGTTATTATAGCGTAGAGGAGAACCGTTCGACGAGTTGGATACGTATCTGCAATCCGTTCGACCGGCGAGTCGCCGGAGACGGAAAGCCATGCGGTGAGATGACCGTGCTGGACGAGTTTGTGGGTTCTGACCCAGCGTGGTTTGGCAACAGCGGGACATTGGCCTATCTAAAAGGGGGTAAATTATATTTGCGTTTCGAAGGCAAAGATGTTGCCGTTGAAGGTGCAGATGACATCGAAGGATTCTTGCTTTCGCCGATGCGTGATAAGGTCGTACTGGTTAAGCCTGTTAAAGCGCACCCTACTACGGCTGACAAATATCCGGACTTGCCATTGGCGACAGGTCGTATAGTGACTGACTTGATGTACAAACATTGGGACGAATGGGTTGATGAAGTACCTCAGCCGTTTGTGTATCAATTATCAGTCGACTATATAGGAGAAGGCCTGCGCATCAAGTCTGCACACCTAAGCGATGGTGTAAACATTTTAGAAGGAACAGCTTACGAGTGCCCGATGCGTCCGTTTGGCGGCATGGAGCAGTTGGCATGGAATCCGAATAATAAGGAATTAGCGTATACATGCCGTAAGAAAACAGGTATCGATTATGCTGTTTCTACCAACTCCGACATCTATCTCTACGACCTCGCTACAGGCACCCATAAGAACATCACTTCCGGCAATGGCGGCTATGACACAAACCCTTCTTATTCACCTGACGGACAATGGATTGCGTGGCAGTCTATGGAACGAGACGGATACGAATCAGACCAGAATCGACTGATGGTTTTGAACACTCAAACCGGCGAGCAGCGCTTCCTCTCACGTGATATAGATTCCAATGTGGACGAATATACTTGGCTCAACGACACTACCATTCTATTCAATGCCGTGTGGCACGGAACTACAGATATCTACCGCACCAACCTGAACGGCTATGTAGAGCGTCTCACAAACGGACAACACGACTTAGGGATTGCTGACGTATGCGACCACTATGTCTATATCTTAGGTCACTCCATGCGCCAAGCGAACGAAATATATAGCATCGACTTAAACGAAGAACCTGCCAATCCCGACGGATTCCTTACGCTCTGCCAATTGACGCATGAGAACGATAACATCTACGACCAGATTGAACGTTCGACAGTGGTGCCGCGCTGGCAAAAGACAACGGACGGAAAAGATATGCTGACTTGGATTATCTATCCGCCGCATTTCGATCCCAAAAAGAAATATCCGACTATTTTATATTGCGAAGGCGGCCCGCAAAGTCCTGTAAGTCAGTTCTGGTCATTCCGCTGGAACTTCATGATGATGAGTGCCGGTGATTATATCATTGTTGCGCCAAACAGACGCGGTTTGCCCGGTTTTGGCAAAGCATGGAACGAAGAAATTTCCGGCGACTATGGTGGCCAATGCATGCGCGACTATTTGACCGCAATTGATGAATTCTGCACCGAACCATACGTAGATAAAAAACATCTTGGTTGTGTGGGCGCTTCGTTTGGCGGATTCAGCGTCTATTGGTTAGCAGGACATCATAACGGTCGTTTTAAGGCCTTTATTGCGCATGACGGAATCTTTAACATGGAAATGCAATATCTTGAGACCGAGGAGAAATGGTTCGCTAACTGGGATATGGGTGGTGCATATTGGGAGAAAAACAACACCATTGCACAACGCACTTTTGCCAATAGTCCGCATAAGTTCGTGGACAAATGGGATGCACCGATACTCTGTATCCACGGTGAAAAAGACTACCGCATTTTGGCTAATCAAGGCATGGCAGCTTTCGATGCGGCTATCATGAGAGGTGTACCGGCAGAGTTGCTCATCTATCCTGATGAGAATCACTGGGTGCTGAAACCGCAAAACGGTATATTATGGCAACGAACGTTTAGAGAATGGCTAGATAAGTGGCTGAAAGAGTAAATAATTAAGCATTATGAAGTATTATTTTGACTACGAGATTAAATATCAAGAAGTAGATGCAGCGAAACGTCTGCGTCTGCCGGATATAGAAAATTACCTGTTAGAAGTAGCAGGAACAGTAGCAGACCAACTCGGTTACGGTATTATTCGCTTGCATCCGGAGCGCAAGACGTGGGTATTGACACGGCTGTCGCTAATCATGGATTACATGCCTTCGTATTTGGAAAAGATGACTATTGAGACATGGATTGAGTCGCAGGCACATATGTTATCCACGCGTGACTTCCGCATTTATATCACAGATAAAGATGGTGTGCGGCGTCAAATCGGCGAATGTACCAGTCAGTGGGCAGTTCTAGATATGGACAAGCGTGAAATCGTTAATATCTTCGACCGCCCGATGTTCGAGGGTGTTATTGATGGCGAAAAATTAGATATTCCCCGTGCTCCGCGCTTGCTGCCGATTACAGAGCCGACGGGCGTGGTTTCTCATATCGTACAATATACGGACGTGGATTACAATGACCATTGTAATTCCTGCAAATATCTCGCAGCGATGGTTAATGCCGCCAAGCCGGACTATTTAGGCAAACGCGTACGTTTAGACATCAACTACCAACGCGAAGCGCGTCTTGGCGAACAGATTGATACACTCTATTTAGAACTACCCGATGGCATCCAATACCAACAGAAAAACGCTAACGGCGAGACGTCGTGCGCTGCAAAAATCACCATTATAGCATGAAGATAACCCTTTTAGTGGTAGGCAAAACCGCAGACAAGCATTTAGATACGCTTATAGGCGATTATTGCGGACGTCTAACACACTATGCACCATTTGAGCTGCGCGTTATTCCGGAACTTAATGGCAAGGGGAAAGTTTCTCAAGATGTGCAAAGAAAGCAAGAAGGAGAACTGGTTTTAAAGGCTATTTCTCCTTCGGCTGCACTTATTCTCTTAGACGAACGCGGCGAACAGTTCCGCTCTTTGGAGTTTGCCAATTATTTACAAAAACAGATGAGTTCGGGACGGGATATTATTTTTGTCGTCGGTGGGCCCTACGGTTTTTCAAAAGAAGTATATGACCGAGCCAATGGTATGATCAGTTTGTCCAAAATGACATTTTCGCACCAGATGGTCCGACTCTTTTTTGTTGAGCAATTGTATCGTGCTTGCACTATTCTTCGGGGCGAATCTTACCACCACGAATAGCAAGTTTTGCTCAAAACAATCAAAATTTATTTTTTTTATCCATTTTTCACCACATTGTTGAAAACAGGTATAAATTACTGTAAATTATACATTTACACAGCATTTAAAATTGTCGAAAACATGTTAAAAAGCATGTTTATTATTTTTTTGTGGTGAAAAGTGGTGAAATATCAAATATTTTTTGTACCTTTGCGGCGTTTTTCAGAAACAAGGTCTGAAGAACGCAAAAAAATGAGTACATTTATAGGTAATATTGCGGGTCGTGTAGATGAAAAAGGGCGCATTTTTGTTCCTGCGACCTACCGCAAGTTATTGTCCGGTTTGGATTCCAAACGCATTGTTATGCATCGCGACATGGATAATGAGTGCATTATTTTTTACCCAGAACATATTTGGGACGAGAAAGTGACGTTACTGCGCAATGCGTTAGACGACTGGGAGCCGGAAGATCAGATGCTGCTGATGCAGTTTATGTCTGCCGCCGAATTCTTGGAAATGGATAATCAGGGTCGTGTTCTAATTCAAAAACGTGACTTGGAAGCAATCGGCATCGGGCAAGACATCGTGTTTGTCGGTCTTTTCGACCGTTTTGCATTGTGGAGTCCTGATAAGTTTGAAGAAAAGAAACTGGAATCGCGCGATTTGTCTGAGCGTATTCGTGCTCGAATGAAGAGGGGTTAATGGAAAATGTATACCACATACCGGCAATGCTCACAGAGACAATAGAAGGCTTGGCTATCAAGTCTGAGGGAGTGTATGTTGATGTGACACTCGGTGGAGGCGGACATAGTCGCGAGATTCTAAAGCATCTCAATAAAAATGGCAAACTATATTCGCTAGACCAAGACTTAGAGGCTATTTCGCGCCAGCAAGATGTGCCGGAGAATTGGCAGATAATACATAGTAATTTCCGCTACTTAGCGAATTTCATGGATTATTATGGTGTGAAACAGATAGACGGGGTGCTGGCCGACTTAGGTGTTAGTTTCCACCATTTTGACGAAGCTGAGCGTGGATTCAGTTTCCGTTTTGACGGGCCTTTGGATATGCGCATGAACCGGCAAGGCGGTCAAACGGCAGCGGATATTGTAAATAATTATTCGGAAGATGCACTGGCGCGTGTATTGCACTTATATGGTGAGTTACCTAATGCTAAGCAGTTGGCACGTCGAATTCAGGCTGCGCGACCAATTGCGACGACATGGGATTTGCTGCGCGCATTAACCGGCTCCACTTCGGTGGACATCGACCCGCGCAAAAAGAAAGAAGTTACATGTGCGTTTCAAGCCTTGCGTATAGATGTAAATGATGAATTAGGTGCTTTACGGGATATGTTGGTGGCAGCCAAAGAATTACTTCGTCCCAGCGGGCGAATAGTTATTTTGACGTACCATTCGTTAGAGGATCGCATTGTGAAGAATTTCCTGCGAAGCGGCAACCTTGAAGGCATTATAGAAAAAGACTTCTACGGCAATATACTCGCACCTTTCCGTCTCATTGAAAAAGGGCGCACAGCCACAGAAGAAGAAATAGAGCGTAACCCGCGTGCCCGTAGCGCCAAATTACGCGTAGCGGAAAAGATATAGTATGACGATAGCAGATATACAAGGTTGGCTTAATGGTGAGAAATTGCGAAGTGAATTTCTCCGCAAGCAATACAGGCTGATTGCCTTAATTTGCGGATGCATCTTTGTGTACATCCTTGCCGGCTATCATTCTATGCAACAGCAACATAAGCTCTCCGACTTGCGCAAAGAAGTGCGTGATAAGAAGTTTGAATACTTGACCATTTCATCCCAATTAGTGCGCGAAACACGTCAATCACAGATAGTCAAATCGCTCAAAGAGCAAGGCAGCCTGTTGCAAGAGAGCACTATTCCAGCAATACGAGTAAATGAGTGACAACCAGCGACATACAATACTTCGATTTGCAATTATTTTCCTACTGATTGCAGCAGGATTCGTTGCCGTTATTGTCAAGATTGCAATTATTCAAACCCGCGAGCGGGAACAGTGGTTGGCAATTGCCAAAGGGCAAATACAGACGAACCAGCTTATTACGGCTACCCGTGGTAATATATTAGATAGTGAAGGGCGACTGCTCGCATCGAGTATGCCACAGTATTATGTTTCGATGGACACTCGTGTAGAAGCGCTGCATCAGGGGAAAGACACGCTTTTCTACAATAACGTGGACACCATTGCTCGCGGTTTGGCACGCATCGTTGGTGACCGCAGTGCGGCTGAATACAAGCAAGTAATGGTGACAGCTTTTCGCGCGAATAAAGGCAAGGGAAAAATCATCCACAAACTGACCAAACGCCGCATCACCTATACGGAGATGAAGGAGATACAACAACTGCCACTTATTAAACGGGGTGTATACAAATCTGGTGTAACGTTTGACAACCAACACCGCAGAGTCAAGCCGTTTGGCAGTCTCGCTTCACGTACTATAGGAAGTATCTATGGTGATGGAGGTTACGGTAATGCAGGCTTGGAGAAACAATTTGACAAAGAACTGGCTGGACGCAACGGAATAAGCACTCGTCAGCGTGTCGGTGGCCGTTGGGAAAATATAACCGTTAAAGAGGAAGAAGATGGTATCGATGTGGTAACAACTATCAATACCGACCTGCAAGATATCGTGGAGACCGCACTGCGTGAGCGCCTGGAAATGGTGCAGGGTGACTGGGGATGTTGCATTTTGATGGAAACGCAGAATGGCCATATCAAAGCCATTTCGAACCTTGACCGATGCAAAGATGGCACGTATGCAGAGATGATGAACCATGCAGTCACACGCGTTGAGCCCGGGTCCACTTTCAAGACCATAGCACTAATGGCCGCGCTGGATGACAACAAAATTAAGTTGGACGACACGATCAAAGTGTACCGCGACGGATGGATGTACCTCGGCAAGTCCAAGCACACGGATTCGCACCCAAAAGATACTATCTACACCGTGCGTTCCGCGCTGGCTATCAGTTCGAATATCGCACTGGCTAAGATTATCACCCAAGCCTATGACGGCAATGCAGAAAAGTTCGTCCGCAAGTTGGAGAAAATGAATCTACGTGACAGTTTCTACAGCGAGATTCCTGGTGCAGACGGTCCGAGAATACAAATTCCAGAAGACGCAGTTACTATAAGTAAGATGGCTTACGGTTACTCTGTGGAACTGAGTCCAATGCAGATCATCGCCTTCTATAACGGTATTGCCAACAACGGCAAAATGATCCGTCCGATGTTAGTGACCGAACTGCGAAAAGACGGCATGACCGTGAAGGAGTTCAGAACAGAAACCATCAAATCGTCCATGTGCAAAAAATCTACCCTTAACGACATAAAATTGTGCTTGCACGATGTCGTTTGGGACAACAAACTTGGTACGGCTTCTGTGCGCAAATGGGGAAACACAATTGTTGCCTACAAAGCGCAATCAGATCTCGTACACATAGCCGGCAAGACAGGAACGGCGCAGATGTTCATCCCGCGGCGTGGCTATTCAGGCAAAAACCACCGCATGACTTTCGTGGGATACTTCCCAGAAGAAAATCCTCAGTACACCTGCCTCTGCATGATTGAAAATCCGAAGAACTACCCTCTCTATGATGCCGGATTTGATTGTGGTAATGTAGTTAGACAGATAGCAGAAAAAACCATCGCATATAGCGATTGCTACGATATAATGGAAGGCAACTTATTTTTAGAAAAACGGTAATATTATGATACTCAACGAATTAGTTTCCGTCATCACGCCGAAACAAATCATCGGTTGCACGGATATTGACATCACAGCTATTCAGTTCGACTCTCGAAAGGTGAACGAAGGAGACCTCTTTGTGGCCCAAGTAGGAACGGCTGTGGATGGACACGAATACATCGCGTCTTGCATCCAAAAAGGTACAAAGGCGGTTGTCCTGTCTAATCCGGACTATTTGCCTTCCGAAAGCAATGACGTGACCTATATCTTGGTTGAAAATACGGATGAGGCATTAGGCCGCATGGCAAGCAAATGGTTTGGAGAACCGAGCAAGAAACTGACGCTGGTCGGCGTAACCGGCACGAACGGAAAAACCACTATCGCCACCTTGTTATATAAACTCGCGCGCGCCTTAGGACACAAAACTGGCTTACTATCCACCGTTGTCAATTACATTGATGAGGAATCTATTCCCGCTACGCACACTACGCCGGATGCTCTGGAATTGAATGGTCTGCTCAAACGAATGGTGGATGCCGGTTGTTCCCACGCTTTCATGGAAGTCAGTAGCCACGCTATCGCACAGAAGCGCATTGCAGGGCTTGACTTTGATGGCGCACTCTTCACCAATCTTACGCGCGACCACATTGACTATCACAAGACCTTTGACAACTACCGTGATACAAAAAAACAACTCTTCGACAACCTAAAGAAAGAAGCCTTTGCCGTAACGAATAAGGATGACAAGAATGGGCTCATAATGACGCAAAATACGAAGGCGAAAGTCTATTCTTATTCGGTGCGGATGATGGCTGATTATCGTGCTCAGATACTCGAAGAAGGCTTTGATGGCATGCTCTTGCAACTCGACGGACAAGAGGTTTTTGTTCCATTGGTAGGCCGATTCAATGTAAGCAACCTCCTCTGCATCTATGGCGCGGCTATTAATCTTGGTTTTGATAAGATGGAAGTGCTCCGAGTCCTCTCCACGCTCAAGCCTGTTAACGGACGATTTGAGACCATTCATTCACCCAAAGGTTGGACCGCAATTATTGATTATGCGCACACACCCGATGCAGTGGATAATGTAATTCAAACCATCAACGAAATACGAAAAGGAAAACTCATTACTGTTGTCGGATGTGGTGGAAACCGCGATAAAGGCAAACGTCCTATGATGGCGCAAATAGCAAAACACGGTTCAGACCAACTCATTCTCACGTCCGACAACCCGCGAGACGAGGAGCCGGAAGATATCTTGCGCGACATGGCTGCAGGTCTCACCGAAGATGAACTCCGCACTACACTTATCATTACCGACCGTGAGTCCGCTATTAAAACCGCATGCACACTGGCTCAAACTGAAGATGTTATACTCGTAGCAGGAAAAGGACATGAAGACTACCAAATCATCAAAGGCGTCAAGCACCACTTTGATGACCACGAAATCGTTCGAAAATGCATATAGTCTCCCGATAACTACGATAGATATACGATAGATACATGAAACATTAAGCCAATCTAAAGATAACCGAAAGCCTATAAACAACAGAGATTATGATATATTCACTCTTCAATCATTTTAATGATGTACTCGGAGCACGACTCTTCACGTACATCTCGTTCCGAGCCATTCTTGCAGGAGTGATTGCCCTGCTCGTCAGTATCTTTTTTGGTGATTACTTCATCAACCTGCTCAAACGCAGAAACATATCCGAAACGCAGCGAGACGAAAAACTCGATCCATTCAACGTGGCAAAAAAAGGCGTACCAACCATGGGAGGTATTGTCATTATCGCATCCATGCTGATTGCCGTACTGCTGCTCGGTAATCTCTCCAATATATACATGATATTGATGCTTACCACAACGCTTATCCTTGGCGCACTCGGCTTTGCAGACGACTACATCAAGACGTTCCGTCACAACAAAGATGGCCTAAACGGATGGATTAAGATAGCCGGGCAAGTGACATTAGGACTGATTATTGGATTAACGCTCCGCTATAGTCCTGTCACAACGATGAACGAGGTGGTGGAAACACGTATCGAAAACAATGTTGAAGTGGTGTACAAAACGCCCGATGTCAAATCCACACGAACCACTATTCCTTTTATTAAGAATCACAACGCAAACTATGCGGATATGTTCCGGTTCCTCGGAGAGGAAAACATGTACCGTGCAGGATGGATTTTCTTCGTGTTGCTCACTATCTTTGTTGTAGCGGCGGTCAGCAACGGTGCCAATCTCAACGATGGTATGGATGGTATGTGTGCCGGCAACTCTGCAATTATTGGCATTGCTCTGATTGTTCTTGCTTATGTTAGCGGCTCAACTGTTTGGGCTGACTATTTCGACGTCATGTATATACCCGGCAGCGAAGAACTGGTCGTTTTCCTAGCAGCATTCGTCGGTGCACTACTTGGATTCCTCTGGTGGAACGGATTCCCTGCACAAGTGTTTATGGGAGACACAGGAAGTCTCACTATCGGTGGTATTATTGCCGTATCAGCCATCATTATTCACAAAGAGTTACTCATTCCTATTCTTTGCGGAGTATTTCTCATGGAGAGCATCTCGGTTATTTTGCAAACGCAAGTGTACAAATTCTACAAAAAACGCAACCGACATGTTCGTATTTGGAAACGAACACCTTTGCACGACCACTTCCGTACTTCCGTAGAACAAGTGCTTAATATTGACCCGACTTGCCAAATCATCTTCAAAGGCAGAAGCAAACTTGACCACGAACAGAAAATCGTTTTGCGTTTCTGCCTCGTGACACTTATACTCGCGGCTTTTACCATCCTCACATTGAAAATCCGCTAATCATAAATCATAAATGACAAAGAGAATCGTTATATTGGGGGCTGGGGAATCTGGCTGTGGTGCAGCCATCCTCGCTAAGGAAAAAGGCTTTGATGTATTCGTTTCCGATATGGGAACTATCAAAGAACCGTACAGCGCTTTGCTCGAACAAAACGGCATCGCGTGGGAAGATGGGAAACATACCGAGTCACTTATTCTTAATGCTGACGAAGTCATCAAGTCGCCTGGTATCCCATTGACAGCTCCACTAATTGTGAAGCTCCAAGAACAAAAAACGCCAATTATCTCCGAGATTGAGTTTGCTGCACGTTATACCAATGCGAAGATGATTTGCATCACAGGTTCAAATGGCAAAACAACTACCACATCGCTTATTTATGATATCCTCCGACGCGCAGGACTCAATGTTGGTTTAGCCGGAAACATAGGAGCATCGCTTGCATTGCAAGTGGCACACGAAAACCACGATTATTATGTCATCGAGTTATCCTCATTCCAACTGGATAATATGTATGACTTCCGTGCCAACATAGCCATTTTACTCAATATAACACCCGACCATCTGGACCGTTATAACTTCGAGTTTCAAAACTATGTAAACGCAAAATTCCGTATCACCCAAAACCAAACGAAGGATGATGCCTTTATCTACTGGTCAGAAGATCCGGTTATTGACCAAGAAATACGCAAAATGTCATTAGGTGCTACACTCTATCCGTTTGGCAATGAAGGCAATGCTGCGTACATACGAGGCAATGATTTAGTGGTAGAAGCAAGCGCACCACTTAAGATGCCTTATGCCGAATTGGCTTTAGAAGGCAAACATAATCAACTCAACTCAATGGCAGCTTCTATCGCAGCACAAGTACTTAACATTAAGAACAATGTCATCCGCGAGTCACTTAAACAATTTGCAGGTGTCGAACATCGTCTGCAATATGTAGCTACTGTTAAAGGCGTGCGCTACATCAACGATAGCAAAGCAACCAACGTCAATTCCTGTTGGTATGCACTCGAAGCAATGACTACGCCTACTGTTCTTATTCTTGGCGGAAAAGATAAAGGTAATGACTACTCCGAAATAGACGAACTCGTGAAAGAAAAGTGCCACACGCTCATTTTTATGGGACTGCACAATGAGAAACTCCGCGAGCACTTCGCTAACTTCGGTCTGAACATCATCGATACGGACAACTTGCATGACGCCGTACAAGGTGCTTATCACGCAGCTAAAGAAGGAGATACCGTTCTTCTCTCGCCATGTTGCGCAAGTTTTGATTTATTCACCTCATACGAAGATCGCGGCAAACAGTTTATGGCCGCTGTACGTAACCTATGAAACGATTTGACCTGCGCTATATTGACAAAACCTACTGGGTGCTGTACATTATACTTGCTGTAGTTGCAGTTATTGCCCTTTTCTCGGCTGGTAGCACTCTGGTTTACGAACGCCACTCTATTCTTGGGCCGGTGGCCTCGCAAATGATTTTCTTGTGCGCAGGTATTGTTGTCGCCTTCTTCCTGCAATTTGTTCCGAGTAAGTATATACGTATGGGAGGGTATTTCTTCCTCGCTATCTCATTACTTTGTTTATGGAGTATGCTTATTCCAGGAAACCCTTTGGTAGCAACTATCAATGGTGCCAGCCGTTGGATTAAAATAGGAGGTTTCACTTTCCAGCCTTCCGAGTTAGCCAAACTCTCACTCATTATTGTCGTTACGGACTTACTCTCGCGTATTCGTACCGAAGAAGATAAACGCACATATTTCTTCTGGACATTGGGTTTGACTGCAGCAACTGCCCTGCCTATTATGACCGGCAACCTCTCGACGGCTGTTCTTTTGGGTGGCATTGTGCTTATCCTTTGGTTCTTGGCACGTATTCCTTGGAAGTACATATTATCCGTTATCGGCATAGCTATTGTGCTACTCGTTGCCGGCTATACTGTTGTAGAGTTTGGCTGGGTAAGACAAGGAAAAAGCATCAAAAGCGGGCCTTTCAAACGCGCTACTACGTGGGTAGGACGTATAGATGATATTTTTTCTGAACACCATCAGGAATCAGCCGAGTTCAAACTGACTGATGATAATTACCAACGCTCTATCGCCAAAGTAGCGGTGGCACGCGGTGGCAAGTCTCCACTCGGTGTACTACCCGGTAATAGTCAGGAGCGTGATTTCCTTCCGCAAGCTTTTGCGGATTATATCTTTGCCATTATCGTGGAAGAAACCGGTATGTTTGGAGCCATCTTCCTTATTTTCCTTTACATGGCCGTTCTCTTCAGAGCATGTCTAACATCCAGCCGCTTTGGAGACTACGCTGCCTTACTGATGGTGATGGGCTTAGCCCTTATGCTCACGTGTCAGGCATTAGTATCCATGATGGTGGCGGTAGGTCTCGGACCCGTTACAGGTCAACCGCTTCCACTTATATCACGCGGCGGCACGTCGGCACTCATCACCTCAGCATATTTTGGTATTATTATGTCTGTCAGCCGTGAACAACGCGAACTGTCAGAGCGACAGAATAAAACAACTCAGGAATCCCTTGAAGACGTGCCAGAAATAACATTAGAATAACATGAAATACCTCATCTCCGGCGGTGGAACTGGTGGTCACATCTTCCCCGCAGTTAGTATTGCAAACGCTTTGCGTGAATTGGACTCAGAAGCCGAAATACTCTTTGTAGGTGCGCTCGGTCGCATGGAAATGGAACGTGTTCCGCAAGCAGGTTATAAGATTATCGGTCTGCCTGTACGTGGTTTCAACCGTGCGAAGCCATGGAAGAATATCTCTGTACTGATTGACTTAATGCGTTCTATGCGTATGGCACGCAAAATTATCAAAGACTTTCGTCCCGATGTCGGCGTAGGCGTAGGCGGTTATGCTTCGGGAGCAGCGATGAGAGTGGCTGCACGCATGGGGGTACCTATTTTGCTACAAGAGCAAAACGGCTTTGCCGGAGTTACCAACAAGTTACTGAAAAATGATGCTAAAGTGATTTGCGTCGCATATGAAGGTATGGAGCGTTTCTTCCCTGCTGAAAAGATTATTCTCACAGGTAATCCTGTGCGACAGAACCTGACGCAAGGCAAGGCGCACAAAGTAAAAGGCGAAAAGAATCTGCTTATTATTGGCGGTTCTCTCGGAGCACGCACTATCAACGAAGCCATAGCTGCAGGGCTAGACAAACTTGCTGCATCAAACATCAATGTGGTTTGGCAAACAGGAAAAGTTTACTACGAACAGTATAAAGATATGCAATCGGGTAACTCCAAGATAGAGATTCGTGAGTTCCTCTCGGACATGCCGGACCGTTATGCAACGGCGGACCTTGTTATTTCTCGTGCCGGTGCATCTTCTATCTCAGAACTGTGTTTGCTGGGTAAGCCCTGCATCTTAGTGCCTTCGCCCAACGTAGCGGAAGATCACCAGACGCATAATGCGATGGCGTTGGTGAACAAAGACGCAGCAGTGCTTGTGCGCGATAAAGATGCTTTGGAACAATTGGTAGATACGGCTGTGGAATTGATACAAGACGACAAGAAACTCAAGAGTCTTCGCACCAATATTTTAACTTTGGCGCAGACAGACTCAGCACGTCGCATTGCGGAAGAAGTAATAAAATTAGCGAAGAACAATAGATAATACGACCATGTCAAACAAAGAGTTATATACCGAATGGGTTAAGAGCCAACCCGACATGCCGATTTTTATGCAGCCATGGTGGATGGATGCCGTTTGTGCAGGAAGAGAATGGGATGTTATCCTTATCAAAGACGGAGAGCAAATTATTGCCACGATGCCGTATATGGAATGCCGCAAATGGTGGATGCGTTGGATTGACATGCCACAAGAAACGCAAATTAGCGGTTTATGGTTAGATGAAACCAAGGAGTTTGAGGCAGAACAACTGACATCAGTTTGTAATGACATCGCAGCACAACTGGGGGAAAAGAAATTGCACTATTACTACCAGCAGTTCCCAATTGGCAGTCCGTGTCCGGAGTTATTCAAATCACTGGGATTTAAAGTAAAAGAGCGCGTTACCTTCCGAATTGACGATGTAAGCGATTTGGATAAGGTCATAGACCAGTTCTCCAAAAATAAGAAACGCCAATTACAAAAGGCATTGTCGTTGCATGCGGAGAAAAATATCACAGCGGAAGAGTTCTACCAATTCCACACCCAATGCTTACATAAGCAGAATAAAAAAGTTTTCTATTCCCGGGAGTTCATACTTGTATTAGAGCAAAAACTACGCAAACACCACCAATCGTGCATTGTTACGGTTTGCAATGCGGATCATGTACCTTACGCCGCAGCCTTGCTCGTTTGGGACAAGTGCCGTTTGTATTACCTTATGCCATGTTATGACCCAGACTATAAAGAATCCGGTGCTGGAGCATTATTGGTATTGGAGGCCATCAAACAGGCTCGTGAATTAGGTGTAGCCTTTGACTTTGAAGGCAGTATGATAAGCGGTGTAGCTAAGCACTACAAACAATTCGGCCCGACCGCAGCCACTTACTACAGCGTTGAGAAATACTACAAATGGTGGTTCCGATTCGCCATGTTCATTAGTTGGCTACGCAACAGAAAATACAGATGATTATTCTCTTTTTCCAAACAGCACACAGCCGTAATGATGACCGGGTAAAATATCATCAATGGCGTAGTTTAGAAGAGGCAGGGCATAGTTGTTGTTTTGCTTCTACTGCGACGGATATCTGTAATATACCCGATGTCGTTATTTGCGACAATCCTGTTGCGCTGTGGCGGGCTCGAAAAGCATTACCTTCACACGTAACAATGGTGTACGACATAACTGAATGGTATCCATCCAAGAAGAACCTACGCAGTGTTTCAGGCTGGCTTAGACCATTTAAATGGTTGATTTTATTAGCTGCTAATTATTGGGCTGGTTGGAGTGCAAATGCGTTCCTGTTTGGTGAATTCTATAAGGCTCGTCCATTCCGGATATTATTCCCGTGGAAACAATACATGTGGTTACCCTATTATCCTTCACTGCATTATATTCAGCACACCCAGCCTCCAACTTTAACCCAACAAGTGCGCCTTCTCTACGCGGGGCCAAAAACAGCAGAAAAAGGCTATAACAGAATACACGAATTAGTGCGTATCTGTGAAACCGAACTTCCAGACTGGGAGATTATCTTGACCACTATCAACAATCTTTCCTTTGAAGACTTCTGCTCTGAGATATCCCATCACGACATATTCCTTGATTTGCGTGATGCGGATGCAGAAAATACACGTTGCTTACCTATCAAACTATTTTATTATATGGCAGCAGGCCGTCCGGTAATTTATTCAGACTTGAGAGCTATTTGTCAAGGCGTTCCGGAAATCATAGAAGATTCACTCGTCCTACCAAACGATTTACAACGAGCCGCCGCCATGATTTGCGAGTTAGTAAAACAACCTGCAAAATACAAAGCAATTTGCAAGCGCAATCGGCAATTGGCAGAGAAAAAATACAACTGGGAATCACAAAAAGCAGCTTTTGTTCAGTTTATTCAAAAGCTCAAATAGCGAGTACCTGTTCGTATCGCCTTACAAGACTCATTAGCCATATATATTGTACGCCGTTGATAATGGCGCTCACTATTGCATAGCACGCAATGGCGAGGACAAAATCATGGAAATAGATACCGACACCTAAACCAATAAGACGCGCAACCGCGATAATGATTTCAAAATAGAGCCCGATTTTCTGTTTGGAGAACACATCATACAAATAGCCGGTGGAAGCACATAAATACCTTGACAACAACCAAGGCAAAAGCCAACGAATATATTCACCTGTTACGTACCATTCGTCCCCTAATAACCACTGCGTAAGCCACGGAAGAATAAACCATAGTGCTGTAAAGAACGGAATAATCACAACAAAGGACCAAATAGTAAAACGACGATATACATGGGCTATCGATTTACCAGCATTAACCTTCGTGGTAGTGTCTTGATAAAATACCTGGTAAAGAGCATTGGTTATCATCGAAATCGGCGAGAAAGAAAGCAGTAGCGCCATTCCCCAGAAACCAATTAATCGCTGACCAAAAAAAGGTGTGAGCAATAAGACAGGCAATTGTCCGGCAATATTATTGATTAAACTATGCGGTAATGAAAATTTAGGGAAGTTACTATACGTTGCAGCCATTTGACGGCATGCATCATTATTCCACGAGACCAGAGGAAGAAGGTGTTTTTTTACCGATAGAGATATGGAAATAACCAACGAACAAAGAGGAGACAACACGGATGAATAAATGAGTCCTCCGCCTGAATAGCCCATAAAACCGAAACCGCTTTTGTAACCAGCAGAAAAGAGTGATTGCGATATTTGATAACCGGAAATACGATCATATGTTTTACAACGAATAAACCAGTAATTGAGTACATTCCATATACCCATTAGACACACATAAGCAGGCAGCAACCAATAATAAGTAGCCAATTCGGGCGTATTAAACAAATTAGCAATTTGTTGTGAAAAAGGAATAGTAAGAAGAATAACAACTGTCAGTACACCAATAGTTAACAAAGATAAATGCACGATAGCTCCAGCATCCTCATTGTGTTTCGGTAGTACAACTGCTTTATGCCAGTCCAGTGTCGAAACTAAAATAAGCACTCCGCCAATAGATGTAAACAGATTCATCAATCCGAAGTCTTCTGGTGTGTATAACCGAGTGAGCAAAGGATAGACGAGCAAACCTATTACCTGAGCAATAATGTTCGCTGAAAGGAGTTTACCTATATTCCTTACAGAAGGTTTCGACCATATGTTACCTGTTTTACTCATTATTGACTATACATCCGTAACGAAATAGGCTGCAACAAGTGTCTTTTTCAGCATATGAAACCGCAAATAAGTCCAACCATGTATGATCATGCCACTGGTGCAATACGTTTTATTACCATCTATGTATAACGGATGATTGTCAGCATCCACTTGTTATGTTGCCATAACTTGGCTATCATAAGCGAGTGCAAAAGTACAAAAGTTTTCACAAACAGCCAAATTTAATACTATTTTTACAAAAAAAACTCGAAAAATTTGCACATACAAGAAAAATGTTGTATTTTTGCACCCACTTTTGGTATATAGGAATATAAACAACACGCCATATGCAAGTCAAAAAATCACAGAAAGCGAGTCTTGAGGACAAGAAATTGACCTACGTTTTGTTAGGTTTTGTATTCGTGCTCAGTTTGTGCTACGTCGCATTAGAATGGACGGAGCGTGAAGTTACGAAGTACGAAGTGGCTGATATGGATTTCCAATTTGAAGAGGAAATCGAGATTCAACAGACCAGTCAGGAGACTACTCCTCCACCTCCACCTCCTCCAGTACAAGAGGTTGAAGTACTCAACGTAGTTGAAGACGACGTTGAGACGCAGGAAATTGAAATTAACACCGAGGATGACAAGAACACCGAAGTGATAATTCAGGCTCCGGTAGAGATTCAGGAAGAGGAAGAGGAAGAAGAGGTTGTCTTCGTTGTTGTAGAGAAGATGCCGGAGTTCCCCGGTGGTCAACAAGCTTTGTTCAAGTACTTGAGTGAGAACGTTAAGTACCCTGTTATTGCTCAAGAGAATGGTATCCAAGGTCGTGTAATCTGCCAGTTCGTAGTAAATAAGGATGGTAAGATTGTTGATGTTGAAGTTGTACGTTCCGGTGGCGATCCTTCGTTGGATAAGGAGGCTGTTCGCGTTATTAAGTCCATGCCGCCTTGGAAGCCAGGTCAGCAACGCGGTAAAGCAGTTCGCGTGAAATATACAGTTCCTGTTAACTTCCGTTTACAATAAGTGGAATTAGCTCATCAAGATATAGGATATTGCAAGGGTGTCGGTAACAAGCGTGCCGACACTCTTCGTAAAGAGTTGAACATTGTCACTGCTCTCGACATGGTGACAACAGTGCTTCCATATAAGTACACAGACCGTAGTAAGTTCTACAAGATACATGAGATTGTCGATGAAGATACGGCTGTGCAGATTATAGGTGAAGTGACAGAGTGGCACATGGTGGGTATCGGTAAGGGTCAACGGTTAAGTGCTACTTTTACGGACGGAGAGCATATGATTGAGTTAGTTTGGTTTAGAGGAGTCCAGTACGTCAAATTAGAGAAAGGTGTTCAATACCTACTTTTCGGCAAGCCGACTCGCTACAACCACCAATATAATTTCGTCCACCCAGAATTAACTCCTATGTCTAAGGTCAAGCCACAGATGTTGCAAGGTCTTGAGCCTGACTACAACACAACTGATGGCATGAAGCGGATAGGTCTAAACTCCAAAGGGATACGCAATATTATGGCCTCGCTTATGCCGGATGTGCAAAACGGAGTGGCTGAAACTATTGGTCAAGACATACTGGACGAGTACCACTTGATGGGAAGAAGGGATGCTATCCTAAATGTGCATTTCCCGCCCAATACCGCTGTTATGCAGAAGGCTCGCGAACGTATGAAGTTCGAGGAGTTGTTTTATATCCAGTTACATATTCTCCGTCAAATGAAGCGACGGGAGAATAACGAGGGATTTCTTATGCCAATTGTCGGTAAACATTTCAACCGTTTTTACCACGAGCAACTTCCTTTTGAACTTACCAATGCGCAGAAGCGCGTTATTCGTGAGATACAGGGTGATATGAAGTCCGGCAAACAGATGAACCGATTGCTCCAGGGAGATGTAGGTAGCGGTAAGACATTGGTAGCATTACTATGCGCACTATTAACGGTAGATAACGGCTATCAAGCATGCATCATGGCTCCTACGGAAATACTTGCTAATCAACATTACTCCACATTGCATGAGATGTTGCAGCCTAAAGACGGTGGAGAGCCGATTGCCCGCGTAGCATTACTCACAGGTTCAACAACTCAGAAACAGCGTACACTATTGCACGATTCACTGCGTAACGGTTCACTTAATATATTAATAGGTACTCACGCGTTGTTAGAAGATGAGGTACAATTTGCGAATTTGGGTTTAGTGATTGTAGATGAGCAACACCGTTTTGGTGTGGCCCAACGTGCTAAACTATGGACTAAGAACATTCGTCCGCCTCACGTACTTGTTATGACGGCAACTCCTATTCCACGCACTTTAGCGATGACAGTTTACGGTGACTTGAAGACAAGTATAATTGACGAGTTACCTCCCGGCCGTAAGCCTATTACGACGGTGCACTACTCTATTCAGCGTAAGGCCAGTGTCAATCAGTTTATCCGCAAACAGATTGATTTAGGTCGACAAGTATACGTGGTCTTCCCTTTGATTAAAGAGAACAAGGCTCTGGAGTTGAAGGATTTGCAGAACGGTTATAATGAATTATGCGAGACTTTTCCAGACTATCGTATCTCGATGGTTCACGGACAAATGAAGGCCAAAGACAAAGACGAACAAATGCGACGTTTTGTTAGTGGCGAAACGCAGATTCTTGTTGCTACAACCGTTATTGAAGTGGGTGTTAATGTTCCCAACGCAAGTGTGATGATTATTGAGAATGCTGAACGCTTCGGTTTAAGTCAATTACACCAATTGCGCGGTCGTGTCGGTCGCGGTGCAGACCAAAGTTATTGCGTGCTGATGACTAAGTTGGAACTGAGTAAGGATACTCGTCAGCGCATGGATATTATGGTAGCTACCAATGATGGTTTCCGCATTGCAGAAGCAGACTTGCAGTTACGCGGTCCAGGCGATTTGGAAGGTACTCAGCAATCAGGATTACCATTTGATTTGCACATTGCGAGTCTAGTAACAGATGGACAAATATTAGATATTGCCCGCAGTGCAGCGAAAGAGATATTGGACAATGATCCCCTGTTAGAGGACCAATATAATCAAATGTACAAACGTCGTTTGGATGTGCTTCGTCAGACGACGACTTACTTTGGAGAGATATCCTAAACCGCTATTCCTATTTCAATCCAGTCAGCGATAATAAGTTTGGCATCCTCAAGAGCGATGTCACGTGTAACATCGTATTCGTTGCAGAGCCAATCAGCCATCATATCGGCAGTAACATCACCTTTATGTTTCTCACATTGCTGCCAAAGGAATGCTGCTGTTTCGTTGAAGGTAATCATTTTGTCGAAGTTGACTTGATCTGCGCCTTCTCCGAGCAACATCCACTCGTCAGCAATTGGACGGAGTTTAAATCCTTTCTTAATTTTCATAAAGTGTTATTTTGAAGTTTTAGCAGTTTGCGATATATTTTGAGTAATATTCTTCTAAACGGTTTGAGATAGAACCAGATTCTTCCTCGCGTAAGGCATTTGGTATTTCCGTTGGGTTTGTATATTTGAACGACCGTGCCATATATATCATTGGTAGTACATTGCTCCGTCCCTTGAAGATTACCATCGCCTTGGAGCATAATAAGCTTGTCATTGATAGCGATAATACGGTGCAAAACGTAGTGAGGCTTGGTAATTGGTGATTGAAGATTTGGGATTTGGGCGAGAACAATGTCTCCCACTCGGAAGGTAGTGCATTTTCTCAGGACGACGGTATCCTGTTCTCCTTCTATAAAAGGGCGCATACTGAAACCAGAAGGAGTAAAACGGACATCCCTCCCTTGTTGGAGGAGGGCGCCCATTTCAGGGATCAATATGTCGTTATCCACTTTGTGTGCCACTTATTCTTGCGGTTTTTCTTTATCTTTATCGCGCAGGTCTTCACGTGCTTTTATTGAGCCTCTTACAATGATGATAAGCAATCCTGCAACAAGTACATAGTTCGCATATTCCTTCCACGGAGTGAAAGTGAGTATTGCTCCAGCAAGAAGAATGATCAGACCGATAATAAGTAATATCTGTGATTTTTTCTTAGGCATACATGATTATTTAGCTTGTTGTTTTCTACGATGAATAAGTACGGCACCGGCATAAACGACTGCAGCCATGAGTAATATCCATAATCCATCTCCGATAGGATCTAAGAATGGGTCTAACGGGTCATTATCCACTCTTCTTATTGTTCCGTGATGAGTTGTCGCATTTTCAGCCGAGTTAGTTGCAATCAGTTGTTGTTCAGACTGTCTTGTGTTTTGTACCGATAGAGCACGTGAGGAAGTCCAAACGGCAGTTGGCATAACGATATTGGAGGTTGACATACTGAACGGCACGGAAGAAGAGACGTCGGATGTAATAGTTTTAGCAGCTGTACTTCCGCTAACACCCGAGCCTACATTATGCACGGTAGCTGAAGATGTTGTATGTACTGTAACCGCCCGTGAATTCATCGTTTGTTTTGGAGATGACGTTACAGGATTAACCGGTTTCACATCATGATGTACCAGTCCAGCCGGGCGATAATTGGAGCGATAGGTAATTATCGTTTTGGGCGCTGTAAAGCTTGGCAAGCCGTTAGTTGAAGCATCGAGATGCACAACGCTTTCTTCGAATTTATTAACCATCGCTTGGTCAGAGGCATCACCTGGTTTCAACACATAAGTGGTCAAAAGGATACAGATATACCCCATGCCGAGTACTATTCCAGCGAAGACAATCCAGCGGCGTATGGAACGTCGTTTTTCTGATTGGACAATAGCCTTTGTATTTTTCATAATGTCGATACGCATAGTCTTAAGATTTTAGAGGTTAAGTGAATAAACAATTAATAAACTATGGTTTGTAAAGTTTGTTGTCCATCTTGTGAGCAGACTCTAACGAAATAAACGCCTGCGTTCTCAACCATAGTACGGAAGACGCCACTTGCAGAAGTGTTGTATTGACCGGTACTGAGGAGTTTACCGCTGACATCGTAAACATAGATGTCGGATTCGGATGTCAGTCCACTCAGAACTAACGTACGATTGATAGTGGTGAGTGTTAGTTTAGAAGACATATTATCCAAAGCGGTTGTTATCTCCGGTTGTTTACGTTCCACCGTAACAGCGAGCATGAAGCGGGTTGTATTATCGCCTCGTTTGGTTGTGAAGGTATAATCGCTCTCCATGAGGTTATGCCATTTTTGGGTAGCATTATCATTATCATAGAGATAAGCCGATTTTACTTCGTCCAGCGGGTAGTTACCGCTGATAGTGAAACGATAGTCTCCGTCTTTAGCAGCAAAGAAGTTCAGTGGAACTCCAGCCGCAGCGGTCGAATCCGGTAATGCGTTGAATGCCATCTCACCTTTAAGGTTGCGAGAAGCGAGAACCGGTTTGGTAGTTATCTGAGCGTACTGGTAATATTGTCCACGCATTTTAACGAGGTCGTCCATGATATCGTAATCGTCAGTAAACTTATCGGAGATAAGGAGTGCTGTTTCGTCCTTAAGTCCATCCGCATTAACGAGTTCAACGCCAAACCAAACTTCATGGTTATCCTCTACTTCCTCTTGGACTGCACGGCGAACGATACTCCATTTGCCAGCCTGCGATGCAGTATAGGATATTGTTTTGTCAGCAGACGGATCTGAGCCACCTATCTGCACGAAGTACGAGGTAAATGGTGCCATATGGTAGTTAGCGATATTGACTTGTTGATATTCACTACGTCCATTATCAACAGGAACGACTATGTAACGAAGCGAACCCGTATTGCGCACCCAGTGTCCTTGCCATGGGTCTTCATCCGGATCATGGATTAACTCACCTGTAGGCAATGGATCTTGGAGAGATGTGTAATAGTACGTGAGATAAGGAGCACCTAAGAGATTCCAACCCTTATGGTTAGGACGGAGCTCTGCGTCTGTTTTATCACCACCCCACGCGTGGAATCCAGCAATATCCTTGTTATTTTTCTCCGCAGTTATCACCTCATTAGCCATTGGGAATCGCAGTTCGCGCTTTACTTTACCTGAACCGGGCAGTCCGATGATATAACCAAGACCGGCTTTAAGCACATTTTCCGAGTTGAGGTAAACCCAAGAAGCAGATTGTGTAGCCGCGCGGTGTTCGCCGTCATAGGTACCGATACGATAATCGGTTCCGATAGCCGCAGGAGTTCCATCCACAAACTTGATATCGTTTACGTTCACATCATAAGGTAACGTAAAGTAATGCCAGTTAGATGGGTCGATACGAACATCAAGGAAGGTGGAGTTCGATTGTTTGATATTCAGTGTACCCTCAATTTGTGCCAGAGCCAACGCATCTTCTTGACGACGGAGCGCAAGTGAGTTTACCGTATAACTGGTTCCCGCAGGCACAATCACTTTACCTCCAGGATAAACTTTGAGGTTACCGATTTCCGGTGCATCATGGGGTGTACCGTCTGTAGCTTTGGTCAAAACGCCAGTACCAAGTACCACCACATCACAAGTCTTACAACGATTAATACTTTCATCGAATAATGGGTCTCCACCATCGGTTTTAACAATTGAGTGGAATATTTGGTCAACTGTTGTATGCCCATCCTTAACGAGAATAGGCACTTGCACTTCTTGTTCCGTATAAACATGAGAGACATCATCTTTATCAGTCAGCTGGAACTTAAGGTTCAAGCACGAGTACTTAGCAAGCTCTGGGATGTTTATCTCATACGTTTTCGCTTCAGCGTCACGTACATTATCATCCAATATTTCACCAGGTAGAATGTTATTCCATTCCTTATAATACTCACTATAGTTAAAAATACCTAAGTCTTGATATGAGTTACATGTAGCCTGGCCATCATCACTTACACCAGCAGCAATTTGCATAGCAGCATCCATACAAACTGCACGTCCGTTCCATTCAGACTTGTAATTTTGTCCCTTGTAAGTATAGTCTTGGCAAGTTGCAAATTCAGCAGCTGTATTCAAAGCAACCGCAGCGTCTCCTGAAGTAACTGTTTTATCGCGGAAAAGAATACAACGCGCAGTTGTCATGTCAATATACTCATTATCCAAATCAATTCCGAATCCAGCTAGTACAGTTCTTCTTTCTTCGTCCGTTGAAGGATGAACTGATGAGACTTCTGTTAAGAGTTTGGTAAATGATGCATCATCAGAAGCTTTACCATAGTCAATATTTTTCACATTGATAGTCCATCCCAAATCGTTGAGTCGATCAGCGCAGTTTTTCACTTTACCAGGATTTCCAGTTGAGCCAATAACGTCAATAAGTGATGAATTTTTCTCTAAGCAAATAGCATCATTACCATTGAATTTCATTGAAGGGAACTCTTGTCCATTTATAAAAGAACCATTACATTCAATCCATCTTGGATTTTGGTCTTCGCCATTAAGTGCTGCTTTTTCATTAAGGAAAGTCTCCGAACAGCTTGCAGCATATTGATCACTAAGTGGTCGTGAGAAGAATATTATTTCCTGTCCTGCTTTAATTTTTCCTAAAGCAGAAATAGGATAAACCGTAGTTCCGCTAAAGGTAGAAGTAGCTACAGCGGCATCAGTGTTTGGTGCGGAGCAGTTTTTGGTATACAATGAATAGTTCGCCAAAGAAATGTCACTTGTCGTACCATTAAAGATAGCAACGAGTTTCATATCGCCTGATCCTTCGAAATATTTAGAGAAGAACAAATCGGTAGCTGTAGCACCTGATCCGACACCATGTTCCACCTCACCGTCTATGACTATTCTCGGTTGCAGTGCATCGTCTTTATCGACAAAGATGATGGCGGCATTTTCTTCCCATTCTACGACATCGATAACAGGTCCGGTAGTTTTAAAGTTTCCTGTTACAGAACAAGCGTCAGAACCTTCGGGTGTAAGTTTAAACCAATATTTTGTATCTTCTGTCAGTCCCAGCATCATGTACGGTGATGATTTAGCTGTAGATTGAAGATGTCCTTCGGTCATTTCCTCATTGGTATAAACATCAATTGTCATAGAAGGAGCATTGCTAACCCAAGAGAAAGTAGCGTCTGTACGTCTCGGACTGACTTTCACCTCTTGTGGCTGAGACGTACAACCAGCCGGAACAAGGAAGAATGTAGTTGATTCTTTATATAAACCATACTGCACACCTCCGGCACCGCCGAGAGCAAGTTTTCTTCCTGTTGCAGCATCGGGGTGAGCAGGATTAGAGATGGTATAGCGAATACCATCGGTGGTAACGAGTTGCCACTCGTAGTGTCCATCGTTGGATTCTCCTACGGCTGCATTGTTATAGATTGAGGTTGTGCTGGAACTACCATTAGCCCACAAAGCTTTATTTCCGAGACCAGCAAGGCGGACATATTGTCCTGCCGTTTCGTAGCGTGCACTTGCGACTGATTTGAGGCTATAAACAACCGTTGACGGGGCAACAGGAACATTATCTGGTTCTGATCCGTCATTAGGCACAACGGTAACGCCATTATATTGTCCCGCACCTTCATTCATGTTTGCAGGAACGGCATACCAAAGTGTTTTCTTAGCAATCATGAGGAACTCATCTGGCAGAGAGCGACCATTAACAGTAATTGTTTTGGTTATCTCACCAGCAGTAAGAGTAATTGTAGTATTATCAGAGTTATTAGAATAATTAGGTTGATACTCTACAATAAGATTAGTATTCAGTTGCGCAGGTGCGACAGGGACACTTTTGGCTTCTAAGGAAGCGGTGAAGTCAGGATTGCTTGAAGTTACAGTTAACGTAGCCGCAGTCTCGAAATTCTTAACTATTACAGGGATAATTGCTTTCACTTTTTGTCCATTAGCAGCTGTAATCCACTGGTTTCCATCGACGCGGATTATAGCACCATTTTCACATCCTGTATTATTGACGGTATAAGATACAGAAGCATCTACATCTATAGTAACTGTTCCGTCTTGTTTATAGATTTTAGGTAATTGAAGAGACGTTGAACTTGTTGAATACCAACGGGGCGATGTTGTATTATATCTGATTGCGTATGTACCATCTGAGATAGTAGCCTTATCGCTCGCGATAGCGATAGTACATTCGGTTGCATCAGCAACTGCGTCAACCAGTGCATATTTTTTACTCTTAAATTGCACATACTGGCTTCCAGTGTATAGTTTCCATGCGTCATTTGTTCCATTAAGTGTGAATAACTGCGGAGTTTCAGTAGTAGCGAATGTAACGAAAGCTCCTTTAGCATCTGAGCCATGATCGCAAGTAGCATTAGGACTATAATCACCAGAAGTTATTTGTCCGTGTGCAAAATTATTATATGTTAAAACAAATACATCATTGGCACTTAAAGACGAAGCATTCGTAATTAAAGAATAGCGAGTGCGGGTTTCAGTATTACTTGAACCCGATTGTTTCCAAACAGCCCACCATGTAGTGGAGGCGGAGGCAGTGATAACGCTTCCGGCTGTTTTCTCGACAGCAGTAGCGGATTCGGATGTAGCCCATCCGGCAAAGGCATAGCCATCTTCGCAAGTATAGTCTTCGCTTAGATCTGGCAAGGTATATGTTTCACCATCCGTTATTGTTTGCGTGTCGTAAGTGCTTGCAATACCATTATCTTTTATTTTTAGGGTAATTGTCCACTCTGGTTTGACGGTTATATTAACGGATACAGTAGCGCCGCAGATGACGTTATCCGGGTCGGATTCATCGTCCTGTTGTGTTGCGGTAACGGTATAAGTGCCCGGAGCAGAGAGTGTGAGTGTGGCACCAGTATTGGATTGATTCGAGAGTGTGCCTCCAGTAGTATACCAAGTGATATTTTGGTTGTTACCACCTTCGAGTTTGATAGTAGTAACTCCGCTAGCGATTAAGGTAGTTGGTTCTGCGCTGATAGCGAGCGGTGTTGCGGGTTCGTGGCAGCAGTTAGGGTGAGAAGTATAGGTTTCGGAATACTGACGCGCATACAGATAAATATTGTCGTCCTTGCTTGTATGTGCTCTGTATTGTTCGGTTGTGCTATAATAAGAGAGTATATATGAATTGTTTGTCGGAGATTTGAAATCCCACTTATCGCTGTATCCGCTACCACCATCCGTAGAAGCATAAGTTACATCGGTTGCTGTTGGAGATATTATCAAATCATTAGAAGAGGAGAAGCAGAGATACACATTGTTCTCTTTATTGTAAATCTGACAATTATTTGCAGTCGTTTTTGTAATTGTCCAAACCAATGTTGCATCAGTTATTGTATTTCCGGATGTTTCCAAAGTCATACCATACGCATCAACATATCCGTCAGTCATTGTAGCTTTAATTGGATAATCGTATGACGCATATGCAGCGATGAGATAATCTCTTCCTGATACTAAGTTACTAGCTTTAGAGAGGATGTTGTATGTATTGGTTGGGATGGCATTGGAATATACCGCGACGAAGGTGGTTGCAGCGGTAATATTAACTTCTTCTCCTCCGGCGGTGTATGAAGGTGCGACGGAAGTGCCGGTTGCATGATCCGTGTATTCGTTAGTAGCCCATCCGAGGAAAGTAGCATCGGGGCAAGTAGATTTATATTCTTCCGGCAAAATGTAAGGAGTGCCTTCATAAGCCTTTTCGGTATATGTTTTGCCATTATCAATAAGAGTGATTGTATATTCGGTAGCAGCACGGAAGATGATTTGTACCGTACAATCTGAGGTTGGATGAACGGTATATATATTTCCGTTTTGCGTTACGGTAGCATTACCCGATGTAACCTTGTAACCATCTGCGATATAGCCAGGTTTAGGTGAAGCAGTAATGGTATAGTGATCAACAGAGACAGAACCAAATGACGGGTCATTAGTCGTTGCATTTACAGTATAAGTAGTGCAAGAAACCGCATAGTCGGAGTAAGAAGTAGTTCCCGTATAGCCAGTTATAGTAATATTTCCGACACCCACATTACTACCTTTAGTGAAAACCATACGGACATGCTTCTGAGCAAATGTTGCTGTCGTAGTAAATGAACCTTTTGAATTTTGAGTGCCACTGATTGTAAACGCCTGCACATCTGTATATGTACCATCAGCAGTAGCACATTCTTTAATGGTCATTGTAGAGGTACTATTTCCTCCTATCATCTTATAAGCAAAGGAAAAATCGGTGGGCGGGAAATCCAAATCAAATTGAATATAATCATCACTATCATCAAATCTCAAGAGATATGGAGAATGACCTGTGTAATCAGTCCCCAATCCGCCGATGGTTACGCCATCCAATAAACCAACTGCAGACTTTCCGTCACTTCCCGTACTTATTACCGTTCCTGGTGTTTTTGTACTCGTCTCTAATGCGAAGACGGCGTAGTACGTTGTACCGCCAACAGGAATAGTTTTTCCGCTGACGCTTTTGAATAAATCATCCGGAGCATCAGTTGGATGTGCGTAAGAATCATTTGCTGTCCACCCCACAAAGACTTTAGAGCCATCACAGTCACTCGAAGTGGGTGTTCCAGGATCTGTAAGAGCAGTTCCCGCCGCAGCTGTTTGTGCAGAGCCGAATTGTGAGCCATTAGCCTTCCAAGTTACGGTGTAGGTAGGAGCGGCACTAACAGTAATGGTCTGTGTAGTAGACTTACCTCCGTAAGTGATGGTGATGGAATTATCACTTGTTGTTAGAGGCGTAGAGGTTGACGGCGTAAAGGAGAAATCGCTTTCATGTCCATCATAGGTATAAGTATCCGGATCTCCAGTATTATAGTTACGTGTGATAACTAATCCTGCAGGGTCAAAGGTTTCGCCTTCAAAATAAGTTACTTTCGTTGGTTCCGTTTGCACAGCAATAGACTCCAAGGTTTTGGTGCTGCCGCCGGAAGAATAGGTGTATGAAATATTGTAACACTTTACCCCTTTGGATATTCCAGTTACTGTGACAGTTAATACAGTTCCTGTACCATTTGACGATGTTGATACCGTAACATCACTCGCCTCATTAAGCGAGCCTGTTCCCACGTTGGTATCACCCACTTTAAGCGTGACATCTCCTGCTGTTCCCGAGAATCCACCAAATTTAGCACTGAAAGCTGTTATGGTCTGAGGATTTGTCAAAGTGGTTGTAAACGTAATGGAAGTTGCCGGTTTTTTGCTAGATCCAACTTGTGCATATCCTGAATTAGGAGTAAAACTCGTCGTTCCTTCAGTCGTGATAGTCCAAGTATTGCCCTGATCATCATTTCCAGTTACACTAGCCTCGTTAATGTTTGTTGAGCCAGAAGCAGATCCAAAATTAATAGTACCTACCACATCTGCGGACCAGAGGGAGGTGGTGAGAGATAAGGAGATTAATAGGAGAAAGGTTTTGTGAA
>JAEDLW010000086.1:0-2053 GCA_016295035.1 Paludibacteraceae bacterium | reverse complement strand
TTTTGCACCGTGAAAAGTGCATAATGTATAAAAACATGCACCCTGCAAAGTGCAAATTAAACAGATTAGGGTATGATAGACGGAGCATTATTACAGTACATGAAAGAGCAATTAGACTTGACGTCAGTAGATTTCAAGCGGTATCTGTACGGCCAATTAGATTGGAACAAGCGGTTACAATGCCTAACCGGTGGTCGAGGGGTTGGAAAAAGTACTATGGTGAAGCAACATATTATAGAGACTCCGGAAGAACGCAGTCTCTATGTGTCCGCCGATCATAGTTACTTTACAATACACACGCTCATTGAATTGGCTGACGAGTTCGTGAAAGACGGCGGTGAGCATCTGTATATCGATGAGATCCACAAATATGCTGGTTGGAGTCGGGAAATAAAGCAGATATATGATACTCACCCAGCATTAAAAATATTCATCACCGGTTCGTCTATCCTTGATCTTCTCGATGGAGAGGCTGATTTGAGCAGACGCATCATAATGAGACATCTACACGGCATGTCGTTCCGTGAGTATTTGAAATTGGTACATAATATTGATGTGCCGGTATATAGTTTAGAAGATGTTTTGGCGGGACAAGCACAACCGAAATCATTACCTCATCCACTACCTTTCTTCAGGCAATACTTGCGAGATGGCTACTATCCCTTTACGATAGAAGGCGACTTCCAAGAACGCATGCAGAACGTTATTCGGCAGACTATGGAATCGGATATTCCGCATTACGCCAAGATGAGCCCAGCGACAGGACGTAAGTTACGACAGATGTTAACTATTGTAGCGCAGAACGCTCCATACAAGCCTGAGGCACAATCTTTGGCAAACGAACTGCATATCAGTCGTAACGATGTACCGAATTATTTGCTATTCATGGAGAAAGCAGAGATGATAGGCCAATTGCGCGATGATACCGGTGGCATGCGTGGACTGGGAAAGATAGAAAAAGTTTACCTTAATAATACGAATATCCAATACACTTTGGTTGGCGAGAAAGCAGACATCGGCAATGTGCGGGAGACGTTCTTCTATAATCAACTGCATGTGACACACGACGTAATATCGTCACGGGTGAGCGATTTCTCTGTAGGAAAGTATACATTTGAGGTAGGAGGAAAGAAAAAAGGTAAGAAGCAGATATCGGAAGTGCCCTACGGGTATGTGGTGCGTGATGAAATAGAATACGCAACAAATCAAATCATTCCTCTCTGGGCATTTGGATTGATGTACTAACGCTGGCACTTCCGCTGATGTTGCTCGCGCTTGTGTATGGTGTATGGCGTATGGTGTATAAGCAGCGCAAGCGCGTGTAGCGTCATACGGACGGGTATGCTTCGCGTGTAGGGCAACTACGTTGCGTGTAGAATAGTTTACAGAAAAATCGCATGAAAGTGCGATTTTTCTTGTTTGTAAGACTTTTTAAAGTTGCTTTTTGGTATAAAAATAGACTTTATATGGTCTTTTTTTGAAATTTAACCCCCAATCGGCGGTGCGTCGTGTAGCGTCCTACGGACGTATAAGCTTCGCGGGATGGTTGCGGAAGCAGCTATTATCTTAGGTCGTTGATGTATGCGCCGGAAGGAGGAGTGATGGTGAAATTGACCGGAGTGGCGGCAGATGGAGAGAGGTACTGCGCATTTCGGAAAGTGAGCGAGTAGTTCGTCTTGCCATCGCTCATCTGTGCGCGAACAGGCAATTGCTTGTCATCTATGACGAAATTGACCTTTTTGCCCGCCGCGTCTAATGCTTTGGCAAATAGGAACGGATTGATTTCCAATAACTCTTCTTGTGTCGGAGTAGAGAGTGTGAGTTCTTCGGTATCCGGTTGCCAGAGATAGAATGTCTTGCCATCATACGCTGCATCATAATCCAAAGCAGAGAGCAAGAATTGTTCGCCGTGGACAGTGATGGTCCCGGTAATATTCAGGGGCTGAGACACGTTCTCGGATATCGTAAGGGTGAAGTCCGTTTTAAGCGTCTTTGTCTCCAGACCGGTTATAAAATAAGCCAGCGTTGCGGTTAATATAATAAGCAAATGCGA
>JAEDLW010000059.1:0-9419 GCA_016295035.1 Paludibacteraceae bacterium | reverse complement strand
AAGATATGGAAGAATTTATTAAGAATTTTGCAAATCAGTGGGATGAAACAGATGCGTCAGAGTTTACACCCGAGTGTGAATTTCATGAGTTGGAAGAGTGGAGTAGCCTTGTTGGTCTCGCTATACTCAATATGATTGCGAAGAAATATGGCGTTAAGGTCGCTCCGGCTGAACTGAAGGCTTGTGTGACTATTAAAGATGTCTTTAATTTGGTTGAGTCCAAACGATGAATGTTTTCTTCACAAATGACGTTGAGCATACGAGCGTGAGTGGCGCAGTATGGGACCGTATAGCTTCTAAGGTGGACGAAGATGCTCTGCCTAGATTGCTTGATTTATACGATACGTATGGTGTGAAGTCTACATTTTTTGTGCTTGGGCAGTTAGCTGAACTGAAACCCAATATCGTTAAACAGATAGTTGCGCATGGGCAAGAAGTGGGGTCGCATGGCATGCAGCATGACTATCGACGAGCGTTTGATGTGATGCCGTTGGAAGAACAAATAAACGAACTACGTCAGTCTAAAGATTTGTTAGAACAAATAGTTGGACAAGAGGTAGTATCATTTCGAGCTCCGGCCTTGAGGGTGAATAGCGATACTCCTGTGGCTTTACGAGAAGCCGGATACCATTTTGATAGTAGTGTCGCTCCGCAGCGAATGGATGCGTTTATGTCGCTCGGCGGCTCAAATAAGAAACAATGGTTACATGCTCCACGTGCGATATATGAAGCAGCCGCAGATAATCTGGCACGAGAAGGTAACTCGGGTATAATCGAGGTGCCAATATCTTCCTACGGAGTGCCATATATTGGAACAGTGATGCGTATATCACCTCATATAATAACACCTCTTATGCGTCATATACTCTATATGGAGAGTAAGCACAAAGATACACCAATCACATTCCTGTACCATCCTAGTGAAGCCGTGCAGGAGATTGCAGATGAGTACTCACCACGACATAGGGCTCAGTCCAAAATCGGGCATCTATTGTCGGATGTCCTGAGAGCGAAAGTCAAATTAAGGAATTTGGATTTTCATTCACTCAATCTTTTGGAAAGTGAGCTGAAATTTTGGAAAGAAAAAGATGCTCAATTCCTAGCTGTTAAGGAATGTATAATCACAAAAGCATAAATGTATTTTATGGATAAGTTTACTCTTAATGGAAAGACGATTCTGGTAACAGGTGCCTCGTCTGGTATAGGACGTGCTATCGCTATCGCATGTGCAGAGCAAGGAGCAAATGTCGTCTTAAATGGACGCAATATATCGCATCTTGAGGATACGCTCCGTTTGATGTGTAATGTGGATAATCATCGCATTATTCCAGCTGATTTGACGATAGCAGAACAGCGAAAGGCATTAGTCGAACAGACGCCAGTGGTAGATGGTGTGGTACATTGTGCGGGAATTGGAAGTCGTGTGCTTTGTAAAATGTTAGAAGAGGCAGATGTGATAAATGTTATGCGCCCGAATTTCGAGGCTCCAGTGATCCTGCAAGCAGAGTTGTTGCGAGAAAAGAAGATTGCTAAGGAGGCTTCCATCGTGTTTATGGCTTCGGCCGCGGCTACGATGCCGAGTGTAGGGAATGCTATCTATAGTGCGTCGAAAGCGGCTATCATTGCTTACGCGAAGTGCTTGGCTCAAGAGTTAGCGGCACGGAAGATACGCATCAATTGCATCAGCCCGGCTATGGTGTGGACAGATTTGGCACTTGTCGGTGCAACAGAGGAACAACTGCGTGAAGCAGAGCAAGCTTACCCACTCAAACGATATGCGCAGCCGGAAGATATAACCGGAGCCGCAATTTACTTGCTCAGTGATGCTTCTTTGTGGGTAACGGGGGCCAATATGGAATTAACAGGAGGTACACAAACATTATGATGAGTTCAGTGCAATACCCGGATATATTACCGGCAAAGAATGTTCCTTATTACGAGGAAACGCAGAAACGAACGTTTGTGCAAAAGATGCTTAAGGTTCGTAACACTATTTATATGTTGATGGCGTACGCATGCCCGAATAATAAACTGCGTCAATGGATGCATCGACGTCGCGGAGTGCATATCGGGAAGAATGTGTATCTTGGTATGTTTTGCTTCCTTGATAATCTTCATCCTGAGTATATATATATTGAGGATAATGCAAGCGTTAATGCGGGTACGATGATTTTGACACACTTCAATCCAATGAAACGGTATGCACCGATTTTTCAAGCCCAAATGGCACCTGTGCTTATAAAGGAAGGAGCGATAGTAGCAGTGCGGAGTACCATTATGCCGGGAGTGTGCATCGGCAAGAATGCTGTAGTGAGTGCGGGAAGCGTTGTAGAAAAATCAGTGCAGGATTATACAATGGTTAAGGGAGTTCCGGCAAAACAAGTCATGGAGTATGAAACGTTAATGAGTTAATGATATGAAACCGTACCAAGTAAGAGAAGCAATAACGATTCCGTATTTTGATCATGACGACTCAAGTCTCCGGAAGACGATTGAGAATTCCAGTAAACGACGCGCAATGAGTCCGTTACGATTTGCTTTGCGCAAGATTCGGAATATAATTTTAAGCCGTTGGTCGTATCGTTGTCCTATTAATAAATTCCGTGTTCGATGGAATCGAAAGCGTGGCGTAACCATAGGCGAGAACGTCTATATCGGACTGCATTGCACTATAGACAATGCGTACCCGGAGTTTGTGTATATAGAGGATAATGTATCCTTAGCTGGAAATATTACAGTTTTGGCTCATAGCAATCCATATGGACATTTCAAAAACGTAGTTGAATCTGGAGTATCTCCAGTGGTTATCAAAAATGGAGCATGGGTTGCTGATGGTGCAATCATCCTACGTGGTGTTACAATAGGGAAAAATGCCATTGTGAGTGCTGGGTGTGTTGTGGATAAGGATGTGCCGGACTGCTCACTGGCAAAAGGAAATCCCATGAAAATAGTAGCAAATTTTGAAGAGTTAATGAGTTAACAGTATGAAAGCTTATATTAAAGATATAGCCTATTATCTGCCGAATCAAGTGCTGACTAATGAGCAGATAGCAAAGATGTTTCCAGAATGGTCGGCAGAGAAAGTAGCTAACAAAGTAGGTATAACAGAGCGACATATAGCTGCGCCAAATGAAACAGCAACCGATATGGCTTACCAAGCGGCAGAGCGCCTTTTTGCGCAAGGAATAGACAGATCATGTGTAGATTTTGTACTGTTATGTACCCAAAGCGGAGATTATTTTTTGCCTTCATCGGCTTGCTTGTTGCAAAATAGGTTAGGATTAAGTAAACATTGCGGAGCCTTGGATTTTAACCTTGGATGTTCAGGTTACGAATATGGTTTGGCGATAGCAAAAGGACTTATCATGGCAAGTGTGGCTAATAACATCCTATTGCTTACAGCAGAAACCTATACTAAGTATATTCATCCGATGGACAAAGGCAACCGAACGATATTCGGGGACGGAGCTTCGGCTTCTTTGATTTCAACTGAGGGATTCGCTGAGATAGGTGAAGTAGTTGTTGGTACCGATGGTAGCGGAGCTGGGAACTTAATCGTGAGAAGCCTCGGTGCACGGCATAAGGAACCTCTTAATGACCTACTCGTAACCGAAGAAGGGGTTGTCAGTGGTGACCACCTGTATATGAATGGAGGCAATGTGTTTGACTTTACGGCAGATGTTGTGCCTCCAATGGTGGAAGAACTACTGCACAAGAGCGGAATGACGCAAGAAGATGTGGACTTGTGGATATTTCATCAGGCAAATAAATATATGATTAATTATCTGCGAAAACTGTTGGAGATTGATAAAGAGAAATTTTATCTCTTTATGGAGAAAGTTGGCAACACCGTTAGCTCAACGATTCCTATTGCCATGGTGGAGGCTCGTCGCGAGAATAAACTGCATGGTAATGTGTTGTTGGCTGGATTTGGTGTTGGATTGTCTTGGGGAGCTGTAATGCTTAAAATTAATGAAAATGAGTTAAGCAAATGAGAATAGCTTTGTTTTTAGGTCATCCTGCGCATTTTCACATGCTAAAGCATGCGGCGGTAAATCTGAAGGAACATGGTCATCAAGTGTTTTTTGTTATCAAAAAGAAAGACATCCTTGAGACACTATGCCAGTATGCAGGATTTAAGTACTTCAAGATTCGCGAAGAACGAACTGCTTCTAAATGGGGACTAATAAAATCGGTGTTCGGAATGGAATATCATATGTGGCAGTTTATTCGTCAAAACAAGATTGATATTCTCGTGGGCTCTACTCTGTCATTTACTGCCGCAAAGATTAATCGTATACCTGTTCTTGCCATGGGTGAAGATGATGCTGATGTAGTGCCTAATTATGCGAAATTAGTTTATCCTTTTGCTTCATGCGTCTTAACACCGACTTGTTGCGACAATGGAGAATGGAATAAAAAATCTGCTAAATATCCGGGATATCACGAATTGGCATACCTGCATCCGAATCATTTTACACCATCGCGTGAGGTGGTGGAGGGGTATAGCATTGATGTGGAAAAACCATATTTTGTACTGCGTTTCGCGTCGCTTAATGCCCATCATGATGCAGGAATCAAAGGTATCAATACGGAAGTAGCGCAGCGACTAATTGATATCCTTTCGCCGCACGGGCGGATATACATCACTTCCGAGCGCCCACTCGAACCGCAGTTTGAGCAGTATAGGATAAAAATTATCCCGTTGGACATGCACCACGTGATGGCTTTTGCGTCGCTTTATATCGGTGATAGTCAGACCATGGCTGCTGAGGCAGGTGTGCTCGGTGTGCCATTTGTGCGGTTCAATGATTTTGTGGGTAGGATAGGGTACTTGAGAGAGTTGGAAGATGTGTATCAGCTCGGATATGGTATCCATGCCACTCCCTTAGCTGCCGGTAGCCCTATACGCCGTGCTGATGGTAGTGAACAACCGAGTGGAGTAGAGGCATTATATAAAACCATGGAAGATTTGGTTGCTATGCCGGCGGAAGAACGCAAGGCTACCTTCCAAGCACGCCGCCAGAAAATGCTCTCCGAAAAAATCGATTGCGCCAAGTTCCTGACCTATTTTATCGAACAGTATCCGAGCTCTGTTACAGAGGTAAGAGGGGCAGATAAGAGATTTTGGGAACAATTTAAATGATATATGATATTGTAAATTTGAAATTTGAGATTTGATATGCATATAACATTGATTGCAGGGGCGAGGCCCAATTTTATGAAGATAGCTGCTATAGTGCATGCGATTGAACGGTATAACGAGTTAACGAGTGAACGAGTGGAGTATAGGCTTGTGCATACGGGGCAGCATTATGATAAGAATATGAGCGATACGTTCTTTGAGGAGTTGGGCATTCCTGCTCCGGATGTGAACCTCGGATGCGGCGGTGGAAGTCAGGCTGAACAGACTGCGGCAATCATGATAGCTTTTGAGAAGTATCTGATAGAACATCCGACGGATGTGGTGCTGGTTGTGGGCGATGTGACAAGCACCATGGCTTGCTCTATCGTGGCGAAGAAACTGAACACGAAAGTGTGCCACGTGGAGGCAGGTATCCGCTCATGGGATTTGACAATGCCGGAAGAGATAAACCGTATGGTAACAGATAGTCTCGCAGATTATATGTTCACGACGAGTGAGGTGGCGAATCGTAATCTTGTGTGGCAAGGAGCAATATTAGTCGAAAGTCAAAGGTCAAAAGTCGAAAGTGATACTCTTCCTGAAGATAGATATGCGCAGGAACGCTGTCCACAGTGTGTGTGGTTTGTGGGGAATGTGATGATTGATACGCTGTTGGCGAATAGAGCTCGATTCCGTCAACCCGCTGTATGGAATGAACTGGGACTCAAGGAGAAAGAGTATATCGTTATGACGATGCACCGCCCGGCGAATGTGGACGAAGAGAATCATCTGCGCGCCATGATGGAGCAGATAGTAGATAATGCACATGGGTTGCCGGTCATTTTCCCGATTCACCCGCGGACTGCGAAGTTGTTCCATGGCTTATGGGGCAGTGAGGAGGCATTGCAGAAACGGCTGCCGAATTTGCACATCGTGGAGCCAATGGGGTATTTGGAGTTCAACTACCTCGTTGAGTGCGCAAAAGCGGTTGTGACCGATTCCGGTGGTATCACAGAAGAGACAACCGTCATGGGTGTGCCGTGTATCACGCTACGCGATAATACCGAACGACCGGAGACATGTACAATTGGTACAAACGAGTTGATAGGCACCAATCCGGATGCTATCAAGCCGGCGCTGGATAAACTTTTTGCAGGGCAGTGGAAGCGCGGCGCGATACCGGAGTTATGGGATGGGCATGCAGCTGACAGAATAGTAGAGATTCTGGCAGCATTGTAAATTGATGATTCGAGATTGATGATAAAGTTACTAACCATAGTTGGGGCTCGGCCGCAGATAATTAAGGCGGCGGCAATATCGAGAGCGGTGCGGACGCAGTTCGCAGGACAGATTGAGGAGCATATACTGCACACGGGACAGCACTACGACGACAATATGTCGGAAGTGTTCTTCCGCGAGCTGGGTATTCCGGAGCCGGATTACAACCTGCATGTGGGAAGTGGTTCGCATGGGGTGCAGACCGCCCGCATCATTGAAGGGATAGAAGCGGTGCTTAATGGTGAAAGGATGAATGGTAAAAATGGTGGAAGAAATGATGGAATGATGTATGATGGGGTGATTGTGTATGGGGACACGAACTCGACCTTGGCTGCGGCTGTAGCGGCTGCGAAAATACATGTGCCGGTATATCATATTGAGGCGGGATTGCGGTCATTCAATATGGCGATGCCCGAGGAACAGAACCGCATTGTGTGCGATGCGTTGTCGACGATTCTATTTGCGCCGACGGAGACTGCGGTTAGAAACCTTCAAGGCGAAGGTTTTTCGGGTGAGGGGTTAGAGGTTAGAGGTGAGCGGACGCCGATTAAGAATCGCGTACGCTTTGCTGATGGACGAGGACAGAAGGTCGTGCTGAGCGGAGATGTGATGTATGATAATGCGCTGTATTTTGCGCCGAAAGCAGAGGAAAAAAGTGATATCATCGAACGCCTGGGACTGAAGAAGAAACAGTTCGTGCTGGCGACGATTCATCGTCCGGCAAACACCGATAATGCACGGAACCTGCGGAGTATCTTCCGAGCGCTGAGTGACATAGCCGCAAGCGGAATGGATGTCGTTTTTCCGTGTCATCCGAGGACGAGGGAGCGGCTGCGCGCATTGATGAATGATGGAATGAGCGCGACAGGGTCGCTCAATGATGTAGATTCGCCGCATTTTCACCTTATTGAGCCGGTAGGGTTCTACGATATAATACGTCTGGAGAAAGAAGCCCGCGTGGTGATGACGGACAGTGGCGGTGTGCAGAAAGAGGCGTTTTTCTACGGAACACCGAGTGTGATACTGCGACCGGAGACAGAGTGGGTGGAGATAGTGGACGCCGGAGCAGGGATACTGGCCGATGCGGATTATGAGCGCATCATGGCCGCATACGAGGCGCTGAATGGACGAGAAGTGAAGTTCCCGCCGCTGTTCGGAGACGGACATGCAAGTGAACGAATACTGAGGGAGATTGTGAACGAGGTTTAAGTTTTGAAGACTTCTTGCAATCCGATGTGATTCAATCGTTATAAATGAAGAAAATTGATTCCACTAACATGTGCAGCCACCTGCAGCGCAAACTTTTCGCCCCAAACGGCGATTATCGCGTTATTCGTGAGCTGATTGAGACTGATCCGACGTTAACAGCTGTTGTCCGGTCACGGCAACTGCATATATACCGCGATGGGAAGAAAATTCTTGTCCTTGCAGGCAAGAGTGCACCGAAAATCATTCGGGAAGATAAATTGACGGAATTATTAATAAATTGCTGCTAACAATTTTTTTTGAGATTCACAAGTTCCGCATTGTTGCAAAATACCATAGCCCTTCCAATCCCTAACGTGGGGTGGAAAATTGCTTTTTCCATACGTTTTGCTTGCAAAATTCATTTTTTTCAAAAAAATCAACTTAAAAGTTGTTTATATATAAAAAAAGTAGTACCTTTGCAGCGCATTTGAGTGTTCGCGATTCGCGAACGGCGAACAAAACAATGTAAAATGCTTAATTTCAAAGATATGAAAGAGCAAGATATTGTCATATTATTAAAGAAATTAACAAGCAAAGGACGCAACCTTTCTGTTCGTAAACTGGCTGAAGAACTCAATATAAGTGCTTCAAGTGTAAGCGAGAGTTTGGAACGCAGTAAAAAAGCGCAATTGGTAGATCGTCACAAAAAACGAGTGAACACGCTGGCGCTACAGGAGTTTATGGTTCATGGTCTCGGTTATGTCTTCCCTGTAGAGACTGGACGCGTCATCCGTGGTATTCCTGCATATGTAAGTGCCTCACCGATAAAAGAACAAGTTTCCAATTCTTCCGAGCAGTTTGTTTGGCGCTACGCAAAAGGCGATGCACGCGGGCAACAAATAACTCCGCTGTATCCTTCAGTGCCGGAAGCCGCCTTGCGCGATGAGGAGTTGTACCAATTGCTGGTCATCGCGGACACCCTGCGTATGGGACGTTCCCGCGAAAGAGAGATTGCTGTTGCCGAACTGAACAAATACATCCAGCGTTATGTCGAGGAACAATAACGAGCGTCTGCAAATGATTGCAGAAGGGATGCAAGACCTGAACGAGCGGCTTGTCTATGTGGGAGGGGCATTAGCCGGTTCGTATGCCTCCGATCCTGCGGCGTTGGAGCCAAGACCCACAACGGATGTGGACTGCGTGGTCAATTCCGCCAACTATGCAGAGCACGCAGCTTTTGAGGAACAACTCCGCAAACAGCATTTTCAGAACGATACCGAATCGGAGCCGCCAGTTATCTGCCGATGGGTATATAATGGCGAGTTGGTGGACGTGATGTCTTATGAGGAAAAGAGTCTGAGTTTTGGTAACCGTTGGTATCGACCGGGATTTGAGCATCGTGAACAATACCAACTGCCTTCCAGAAAGAAGATTTATCGTCTCCCTGCGCCTTATTATATTGCTACAAAAATTGATGCGCTGCTTTCCCGCGGAGGAAATGATTGGCGAGGAGCAAAGGACTTCGAAGATATCATCTATGTGCTCAATTACTGCACTGATTTCATGACGCGTTTTCGCACAACAGAGACGGACGTACAACAATATTTGTCGGAGCAGTTTGCTCAAATGCTGCAGCGTCCTAATCTCAACGAAGAGATAGAATGTGCTATTTCCGCAGATGAAGTAGAGCGCACGGATATGCTGATACAGATAATGTCAGACATAGCCCAGTCTAAGGCTGAACAAAGATTGAAGATTCAATTTGTGAGTGATTTGCATCTGGAGTTTCCGGACAACCGCGCGTGGTTGGCGGCTCATCCGTTGGAAG
>JAEDLW010000085.1:0-2135 GCA_016295035.1 Paludibacteraceae bacterium | reverse complement strand
AGCGATGCGACTCTTAAAAGACTCATTGCTGCTGCAATAGATACCGGAGATATTACCGTGGAAGGAAAGGCGCGCGCAACACGCTATTCCTTATCAAGCCGTGCGCACCTTCTGATGCCACTCAACTTGGATACTTATTTTGCTGACGATATTGATAAGCGGCAAGTACAAACCGGCTTCAATTTTGACCTCATTACACGTCAATTACCGGAAGTAGATTTGTTCACGCAAGAAGAAATTGAACATCTTCAATCCTTGCAGGCCGTTTTTCGCAGCCATATAGATAATATGTCTGAGAACGAATATCGCAAGGAGATGGAGCGACTGGGTATTGACCTTAGTTGGAAATCATCACAAATTGAAGGTAATACATATTCTCTTTTGGAAACCGAACGTTTGTTGCGCGAAAGCAAAACGGCGGATGGTAAGACCAAAGAGGAGGCAGTAATGCTGCTTAATCACAAAGATGCCCTGCGATTTGTTTTGGAAAATCCAGACTATTTGCAACATTTGACCATTAATCATATCGAAGATATTCATCGGTTATTGACGAAGGAACTATCAGTGGATAAAGGGCTCCGCCATCGTCGTGTAGGTATTACCGGCACGAACTACCATCCATTGGAGAACGAGTTTCAAATTCGCGAAGCTACACAAGCAACCTGCGATTTGATTAATAATAAAAACAATGTGTTTGAGAAGGCTTTACTGGCTTTGCTGTTACTCAGTTATATTCAGCCGTTTATGGATGGAAACAAACGTACAGCGCGCATTACAAGTAATGCTTTGCTGATTGCTAATGGTTACTGTCCGTTATCATTCCGCACGGTGGATTCGATTGATTACAAGAAAGCAATGCTGATTTTTTACGAGCAAAATAACCTGCACGCTTTCAAACAAATCTTCATCAGCCAATTTGAGTTTGCTGTCAGCGAGTATTTCTGATTCTTATTTGACTATATATTCGGTTTTGAAATACTCGGTATTCGGCACTGTGCTAACCGCCTCAAGCCAAACGTAATTATTGTAACGCATTCGTTCGTTAAGGAAACCCAGATAAATCGTTTTGTTTCCTTTAGATGGAATACGTCCGTTACAAGACTGCGTTCCCATCGTAGAATAATCTACGCTATATGAGAGTTTGGCTGGATCTGCGCCATCTTGGAATTGCTTGGCCTGAGCGGAATTAAAGAAAACATACATGTTAATATAAGCATCTTCCTCTCGCCGAGGTTGGTTTTCTCCAAGTAGCGTAGATATAATCCCAGCCCCACCACGTGATTCATAAACAGGAAGTCCCAGCATCTTTATGCGTTTGTATGAAGTCTCCATATTGTCATGGAATTTACCATCTGACGCGCGGTCCGGTTCGTTGGTGGATATACGGAGCGAATACAAGATATCCGTTGCTCCGGCAGGCACTTGTACGGCTACAATAGCACGATAGGAACCGGAGAAAGCCGCTTTGAGTTGACCGCGTAGCGTGAATTTACGCGGTTCCTCAAACAGATTTTTCATCTTGATGCCTTTGACGGTCTGCACACGAAAATCGCCTTTTTTACCCTCCACTTGCTGAGAAGTAACCTGCTTCGGATATCGAATGCGCTCCAAATTATTCGGGTGATAAGTCAGTTCGACGGAAGCATATTGACGCACGCGGGGAGTGATTTCGACAAGATAAACCGAGGAGAATGAAATTGCCAGTGAATCCTTGACTTGCGTTTTGCCGATATACGAACGGAGTTGCTGCTGACTATTCACATTGTAGATACGAATATCTGCAGGCTTTTCGGTAGATATTTCCAGAAAAAGTTTCTCGCCACGTTCGAGATATACCGGATATTCCGTTTTCTCCGTTAGAAGTACCTCCGGTTGATTGACCAGATACCAAAAGCCTTGTTTTACAGTTTGGTCAAGTTGCAGCGCTATGGATTGTTTGGCTTCTGCTATCAGTTGGTCCACCTCTTTTGCTTTCACTAATTGCATAGAATCGAGCGACGAGGCATCATAATTGAATGCCAACTCATCGCTGAGCTGCTGTACTTCATTAATGCGTTCTACTGATGCATTGGACGACAATTCGCTAACAGCTTTCTGCAAACGGTTGCATTGTTCGATTGTCTGATCGCATTGCT
>JAEDLW010000008.1:0-35202 GCA_016295035.1 Paludibacteraceae bacterium | reverse complement strand
TGTCGGGATGACAAGATTTGAACTTGCGACCTCCGGTCCCCCAGACCGTTGCGCTACCGGACTGCGCCACATCCCGTTTTTTCAAAAGCGGCTGCAAAAGTACTGCTTTTTTTTGAAACCACCAAATTTTTCGAGCAAAAAGTGCATTTTTAGTCATAAATATTTGTATATGTCAGCTATTAATAGTACTTTTGCGGCGAAAATGAAGAAGGGACTGATAGCAATAGGATTATTTATGGTAAGTGTAACTGTTTGCGGACAAACGGTTACGAATGCCGATTGCTACGAAGATGGTCAAAAAGCAGTAGTTACCTATTCATTGGATAAAGAGGCAAATATCGATTTGCAGATGTCCATCAATAATTCTGCTTTTCAGACTTTAGACCGAACCAGTCTCTCCGGCGATGTAGGAACCAATGTGCGAAAGGGGAAGAACAAGAAGATTGTGTGGGACGTGCTGAAGGATTGTAATTCGTTTGTTGGTGATGTACAATTCCGCGTCGTTCCTTCTGAATCGCTAAATGCCTACAACAGACGTATTAACCGCGAAAATTACTATCTAAACGGCTATCCGGCAACATGCAAAAAGTTCTATAATAACCTAGGAACTTGGTCTATTTCGTTCACAGATGTAGGTATTGGTGGTGGTTTCCGCGAGCATAAAGGGCAAGTTCCATTATACTTCGGCATCGGAACATTCCGATATAAATTCGTCGAAGTTTCCATCGTTGCTTTCTCCGTTGAACTCACTTCTACGCCGCGTTGGGACGATGATATGTATAGTTATGGTACCGACACAAAGATATTCTGGGAACCACAATTACGTTTTTTATTACCGATTACGGAAAAGTGGGCATTTGTGTTTTCTGGCGGCCCCTCGTTAGATATTACGGCGGATTACGACCGCTGGTATTTTGCAACAACAGCTCGCGTGCGATATGGTTTTTCATTAGCGCTGATGGATTTATTTGCCGGATATGAGCATCATGCCATTGTCGCAGGAGTATCGTTATCATTAAAGTGGAGTCGCAAATGAGTCGGAAGATATACATATTGATTGTTTATACATTGATAAGTTGGGGTGTATATGCTCAACAATCTGCTGTGACACCGAAGAAATTCTTCAATATTCAGAAAGTAGTTATTCCTGCCATTCTACAAGTTGAGGATGGTTCTGTTTATTTTGAAGATGCGGACGGTAACCAGACGATTAATGCACAAGAAGTTTGCTACATTCACATGAAAGTGAAGAATGTCGGACGTGGCGATGGTTATGGTTGTCAAGCTGTTATTCGTGCAACGGGAACAGTAGATGGCATAACTATATCTGACCAAAATTTATCTGCTATCAAACAAGGTGAAACGCGTGAAATTAAATTCCCCATTTCAACATCCAGACTCACAAAAGACGGAGAAGTTCGTTTCACTATCCAAGTAACCGAACCAAATGGTTTCGGCACGGAAGAACAGACATTGGTTATTGCAACGCATGAGTTTGATGCTCCAAATGTTCAGATTGTAAGTTATAAACTGCATGGCAATGCTTCGGGCGTTTTGAAGAGACGTGATATTTTCTCCTTGCAAGTAATGGTACAAAACACAGCCCACGGAAAAGCAGAACAAGTGCGTTTTGATATTCACTTCCCGGAACATATCAGTTGGATAGGAGGTGATATGCAACGTATTGACATTAATACACTGGAGCCAGGCGAAACCAAGATATTCGAGTTTGAGTTAGCCGCAAGTGCCAATGCTGCAGATGTTGTAACTATCCCTATCAAGCTGAGCGAGAAATATGGTATATATGCAAAAGGTACCGATGTAGTACTTAAATTCGGCCAAACGATTTCCGGCAAAGATATTGTTGTAGAATCACACCAAGAAGAGCGTAAAGAGATACAGAAGGGTTCGCTTATCTCCGATGTGGACGATAATATTCCGGTTACCAGTGTGAAGAACAATAATACTTTTGCTCTCATTATTGCTAACGAGAAATATCATTCTGTCGGAAACGTTGCCTATGCACTTAACGATGGAAGCATCTTTAAAAAATACTGCGAACAGACTTTGGGTATAGATAGTAAAAAAATCCATTATTTGCCGAATGCGACGGGTAATCAGATTAAAACTGAAATCAATTGGTTGCAGAATGTGTTGAGTGTATTTGATAACGCCAATATCATCTTCTACTATGCAGGACATGGTTTACCGGACGAGAGTAATCGTACATCATATTTCATGCCGGTTGATGGTGTTCCTCAAGATTTGAGTACATGCTATAAGTTAGACGATTTATATACCTTGTTAGCCGATATGCAAGCTAAGCAAGTAGTTATTTTTATGGATGCGTGCTTTAGTGGAAGTAATCGTGGAGATGGTATGTTATATTCGGCTCGCGGTGTAGCTCTGAAGTCGAAACCCGGTCAACCACAAGGCAATATGGTTGTTTTCTCTGCGGCTCAAGGTGATGAAACAGCTTATCCATATGCATCCCAACAACACGGAATGTTCACCTATTTTCTACTCAAGAAGTTGCAGGAAACGAAAGGAGATGTTACGTGCGAAGAAATAGCAAATTATATTACCACGAAAGTGAAACAACAATCCATTTTGGAGAATAATAAGTCTCAAACACCTTGTATCACTCCGGCTGCTGACGTGGCAACCGAATGGAAATCATGGGAACTACGCTAAAGATGAAGAAAGTCGTATTAATCATGCTATGTGTATTGTCTTTGCCGTTATTTGCGGCCAAAGACAAATTAACGAATGTCTCTATTACGTATGACTATTTATCGAATGACCAAAACGAATCCAAAGCAGAAGCCGAAATACACGCTATTGAAAAAGCTAAACGCAGGGCGCTTGAAAATGCTTTTGGTGTGGATGTGAGCAGTATTATGGTTTCAATGGACAAAGAGACATTCAATCATGGAAGACTCTTTAATGATGAAGAGTTTTTTTCATTAGGTAGTACAGTAGCAAAAGGTGAGTGGATAGAAACTATAAGTGAAAAGATTTTGAATATCTATCACGATGGAGAACTATGGCATGTGCGTGTTTTTTTAGAAGGTAAAGCCCGTGAAAAAAGCGGTGTTCCGATTGATGTTCAATATGCATTTATCAATAATTCACATGATAAACAAAACAGAACAACGTACTACGACAACGATGATATTTTGTTGCGTTTCACATCACCTGTAGCCGGTGCATTATGTGTGTATCTTATTGATAGTGAGAAGACTGCATACTGTCTATTACCTTATATGCATAGCGATAAAGGTTATCAAGATGTGCGAGCTAATAAGGAATATTTATTCTTTAGTTCCGATACGGACAAGGAAGCAGATGAATATGTACTGACTACGCAAACGGAGGTGGAACATAATGTATTGTATGTTATTTTCTCTCCGAATAAGTTTACCAAAGCTCGGGACAAGAAAGGAGCTCGCAACTGGCGCAAGCAACAAGTTCCCCGCAATTTACCGTATAAAGATTTTGTGGAGTGGTTAGCTAAAGTTCAAACAGTAGACAAGAACGTGCAAGTCCGCACGGAAGTTATCTCCATTTTTCAATAAGTAAGAGAGGCGCAAGAGTGGCGTAAGAGTGGCTGCACGAGCAGCGCAAGGTCTGCATAAGGTCTGCATAAGGTCTGCTGCAAACGTAGCGTATCCCTTGCGTATCCTTTGCTAAAAAATAAGAGCGCTTTTCGCGCTCTTTAGTTGCGGAGGATGGGATCGAACCACCGACCTTCAGGTTATGAGCCTGACGAGCTACCACTGCTCTACTCCGCGAAATCGGCTGCAAAAGTACTGCTTTTTTTTCATATGCACAAATTTTTTTCAAAAAAAATGCCATTTTTCTGTGTTTTTTAGCATTTTTATTTGCACGTTTCAATAAAATGTAGTAATTTTGCACGCTTTTTGTGCGTGATACGCGAATGCGCATGAGATGACGCCCATATAATTAAGGAAAAATAAACTATTAAAAATAACTATTATGCAAAACAAAGGACTTGTTAGAATTATGGCAGCATGCCTTGCATTGGTCTGCGCCTTCTATCTTTCCTTCAGCATTGTAACATCGCACTATGACAAGAAAGCGAAAGAGTATGCTGCAGGAGATCCGGCAAAAGAGTATGTTTATCTTGATTCTATTGCCACCCAAAAAGTTTGGTTCGGCTACACGCTGAAAGAGTGCCGCGAGCGAGAGATTAATCTCGGTTTGGACTTGAAAGGTGGTATGAACGTAACCATGGAGGTATCCGTTCCTGAGATTCTCCGCGCTCTTAGTGGTTATAACACTACAGAGAACTTCAACCGTGCTATGGAGATGGCACAACAAAAACAGAGATCAAGTGGTGCTGACTTTGTCACCTTATTTATTGAATCGTACAATGAGATTGACCCGGAGGCACAACTCGCCAGCGTATTCTCCACCTTTGAACTTAAAGATAAGGTGACTCTCACTTCTACTAATGCGGAAGTAGAGAAAGTTATTCGCGAGGAAGTTGATGGCGCTATTAACAATTCATTCAATGTATTGCGCACTCGTATTGACCGTTTTGGAGTTGTTCAACCAAACATTCAGAAACTGAGTCAACGTGGTCGTATTTTGATTGAGCTTCCTGGTATCAAGGAGCCTGAACGTGTACGTAAACTGCTCCAAGGTTCAGCTAACTTGGAGTTCTGGGAGACCTATGAGTTTGCAGATATTCTGCCACAAATGGCACAAATCAATGCCGAATACGCAAAGGCTAATGCAAGCGAGTCCGTAGAAGAAGCTCCTAAAGCAGAAACGAAAGCAGAGGTAAAATCTGATGATGTAGCTTCTCTTGTTGAGAATCTGGGTAACGATAGTTTGGCTGAAATGGAAGCAGAGCAAGCAGCTGCAGCTGAGAAATACAAGAAAGAGAATCCTCTTTTTGCCATTCTTAACCCGAGCATCAATAATGCCGGTCAAGCTTTCCGCGGTCCTGTAGTAGGTACTGTTCACTACACCGATACAGCACGCGTGAATGCTATGCTGAACTCCAATATTGCTAAGCAAGTGCTGCCGCGTGACCTTCGTCTCAAATGGGATGTTAAGGCTATTGACGAGGCTGGTTCATACTTCCGTCTTGTAGCCCTTAAGGCACAAAGAGATGGTCGCGCAAGTCTGGAAGGTGATGTTATCACCGACGCACGTGCAGACTTCAGCCAGCTTAGCGCTTATGCAAACGTATCCATGTCCATGAATGCCGAAGGTGCAAAAGCTTGGCAGCGTATCACTCGCGATAATATCGGCAAATCGATTGCTATTGTGCTGGATGGTTATGTATATAGCTTCCCAACCGTACAAAATGAAATCGCTGGTGGTAACAGCCAGATTACTGGTAACTTCACTGTAGAAGAGGCAAAAGACTTGGCTAACACTCTCAAATCCGGTAAGATGCCGGCGCCAGCTCGCATCATTCAAGAGGATGTAGTTGGTCCGTCTCTCGGTCGTGAAGCCATTCGTTCCGGTTTGTGGTCATTCGTTCTTGGCTTCATCCTGATTCTCATCTACATGATTTTCTACTATGGATGGATTCCTGGTTTAATTGCCGACGCAGCTCTTCTGTGCAACGTATTCCTACTGGTTGGTGTATTGGCTTCCTTCTCTGCAGTTCTGACCTTACCTGGTATTGCCGGTATCGTGCTAACGATGGGTATGGCCGTCGATGCGAACGTGCTTATTTATGAGCGTATCCGCGAGGAGATTAAGGCTGGTAAGAATATGCGTAAGGCTATTGCCGACGGTTTCAAGGGTGCTATTTCAGCTATTGTGGATGCGAACGTAACATCGTTCCTGACGGGTGCGATTTTAGCTATCTTCGGTACTGGTCCTATCAAAGGCTTCGCTGTTACGTACATGATTGGTATCGTTTCATCCTTCCTAACAGCCGTATTTATCACACGTCTATTGCTTGAGGATTATGCAAAGAGAGAAAATGCAAAAGAACTCTCTTTTACCACTCCGATGATGAAGAACTTCTTGCAGAATATGCACATCAACTTTGTAGGTATTCGCAAATGGTTCTATTGCATTGCCGGCACGTTGGTAATCGTTGGTGTTATAGGTTTGGATCCACATCTGTTCGGTAAGCTAAACCTCGGTATTGATTTCTCTGGTGGACGCAACTACGTTGTTCGTTTCGCCCAAGATGTCAACACACAAGAAGTAACCAATACCCTTACAGATGTCTTCATGGCAAAGAACGCAGAAGGTGAGAACCTCTCTCTCCGCGTTATTACCATTGGTAATCCGAACCAAGTTCGTATCTCCACCAACTTCCTCATCAACGAGAATGATGCTGATGTAGACGAGCAAATTGAAGCACTCATTTATGAAGGATGCAAACCTTACTTAGATGAAAGTATCACGCTCGAGCAATTCAAATCAACAGAAATCAATCCTGAGATTGGTATTATGCAATCGCAGAAAGTGGGCCCAGCCATTGCCGATGATATCACTACAGCTGCTATTATTGCTGTCATCTGCGCATTGATAGGAATTTTCCTTTATATTTTGCTCCGTTTCCGCAACATTGCCTACTCAGTAGGTGCATTGACCGCATTGACCCACGATACGATATTGGTTCTCGGTTCGTATGCATTATTGTGGAAGGTTATGCCGTTCTCTATGGAGATAGACCAAGCCTTTATTGCTGCTATTTTGACAGTTATCGGTTATTCTATCAACGATACCGTGGTTATTTTCGACCGCGTACGTGAGTATAACACTCTCTATCCGAAACGTGACCGCGCTCAGAATATCAACGAGGCATTGAATGCAACATTAAGCCGTACATTCTCGACTTCGATGTCCACATTTGTGGTATTGCTGGCTATCTTCGTATTCGGTGGTGAATCTATCCGTGGTTTTGTATTTGCATTACTGCTTGGTATAATCGTTGGTACATTCTCCAGTATCGGTATTGCTCCGCAAATTGCATACGAAATTCAACGTGCACAAGACCGTCGTCGCGAGAAAAAAGCGTTGAAAAATAGATAATATCTGCGCGCCCGCGTGCGTGCAATATAAATATGGAGTCGGGTATAGTACGCGACTCCATATTTTAACCTCAAAACAAAACGATTATGCAAAATGATTTCTTGAAGTTTGCCGTTTCGCAAGGTCTCAACTCCATGCATGTGGAGAAAGTAATGAGTACGTCTGCTAAACAAAACGTTATCTCGGATAACTATATTAGTCCATCTATTTTGGAGGAACGTCAATTGAATGTGACCCAAATGGATGTATTCAGCCGATTAATGATGGACCGTATAATCTTTCTGGGAACAGAAATAAATGATTATACAGCCAATGTTATTCAAGCACAACTACTATATCTCGACTCATCCGATTCGGATAGAGATATTAATATCTATCTGAATACTCCAGGTGGTTCAGTATATGCAGGTTTAGGCATCTACGATACCATGCAGTTTGTCAAATCCCATGTTTCCACCATCTGTACCGGCTTGGCAGCATCTATGGGAGCCGTGTTACTTGTGGCTGGAGAGAATGGTATGCGCGCTGCTCTGCCGCATAGTCGTGTTATGATTCACCAACCACTTGGCGGTATCCAAGGACAGGCATCTGATATTGAAATTACAGCAAGAGAAATTCTAAAACTGAAAGAGGAACTCTATCAGATTATTGCCCAGCACTCAGGACAAGAAATCGAACGTATCCGCCAAGATGCTGATCGCGACCACTGGATGACCGCTCAGGAGGCATTGGAGTATAAAATGATTGATAAAATTTACACGCGTAAATAATGGCAACCATTCAAAAAGACACTTGTTCGTTCTGCGGACGCCAAATGAAACATATGTTTTCTTCGGAAGACGGGGCACTTATTTGTGATGATTGTATTGAACGCGGCCATCAAATCGTACAAGAAATGCTGGCCAAGGAAGCCAAAGGCAGTGAAATGGACAAACTGAATCTTAATAATTTGCCTAGGCCTGCTGACATCAAAGCATTTTTAGATCAATATGTCATCGGACAAGAAGATGCCAAGAAATATCTTTCTGTAGCTGTTTACAACCACTACAAACGCATTCTGCAACCTAAAGATGATGGCGTTGAGATTGAAAAATCAAACATTATTCTGGTCGGCCCTACTGGTACGGGAAAGACCCTTCTTGCACGTACAATCGCTAAAATGCTCAAAGTACCTTTCACAATTGTTGATGCAACTGTTTTGACAGAAGCCGGCTATGTGGGAGAGGACGTGGAATCATTGCTCGTACGACTTCTACAAGAAGCAGATTATGATGTTAAGGCCGCTGAAAAAGGTATCGTATTTATCGATGAAATCGACAAAATTGCACGCAAATCAGACAATCCGTCAATCACACGCGACGTCAGTGGCGAAGGCGTGCAACAAGCTTTGCTTAAGCTTCTCGAAGGCAGCGTCGTGAATGTTCCTCCACAAGGTGGCCGCAAACATCCTGAACAAGAGTTTATTCATGTTAATACGCAAAATATTCTTTTTATCTGCGGAGGCGCATTTGATGGTATAGAGCGCAAAATCGCACAGCGACTCAACACGCAAGTAGTGGGTTTTGATGCCTCTCAAAAAGCCCAATACTACGACAAGAATGACTTACTTAAGTACATCGCCCCTCAAGACTTGAAATTTTTCGGTTTAATTCCGGAGATAGTTGGCCGCTTGCCAATTTTAACTTACCTTAAGCCATTGGATAGAGCAGCATTACGTAATATTCTCGTACAACCGAAAAATGCCATCACCAAACAATATCAAAAACTCCTTGCAATGGATGGTGTAGAACTGAAGTTTGACGAGGAGGCATTGGATTACATTGTTGATAAGGCTATAGAATTCAAACTTGGCGCCCGGGGATTACGCAGTCTTACCGAAACCATTATGATGGATATTATGTATGAAATCCCTTCCCGTGAAGATAAAAATAATACCCAATTGGTCGTAACAAAGCAATTGGCCGAGGAAAAACTCAACAAAGCAGACACAATGCGTATACGCTCTGCTGTTTAAGGCTCGCAATTATAACAAATAGAAGGTTTGGACTGCTTTTGAAGAATCATTCTTCGGAAGCGGTTCGCTTTTTCACCATGATAAATTTCCTGTAGAGAAGAGGTGAAAATATTGCCAAAAGTAAAATGGGCCGCTTTGTCATAGCAGCAAGGTAGCACTTCACCTTGGGCTGTTATCACACATCCCTTCCATAGACGGCGACAACTTATGCCGGCCTTGTTTTTAAGATGATATAAACCATCCTTGCCCTTCACGTACCGCGAATATTTGTCATTGCTCGGCATCAGTGGATGGCCATGCTCATAATCATATAGTTGCGCTGTCTTCAAAGTTAGACTATCTGCCCCCATTTTCCTATATCGTTGAGATATCGTTGACCACTCGTTCTCATTGGAACGCAACCGGAGCATTTGAAGTTCAATATGTGTCCGGCTACCAGTAGCATCTTTCGCTTGTCGAAGTGTAACAAGTCCTTCCATGGCTTTGTGCAAACTGCCACCCACGCGATATGCTCCATAACTCTCTTCTGACAAACCATCGATGGATACAATAATACGACTTAAGCCGGAAAGCATTAAGCGTTTAGCCAATAAAGGTGTAATAGCCAGAGCATTTGTAGATACGATAGTATAGATGCCAGCCTCATGGGCAAATTGAATCATTTCGGGTAATTGATTATTCAATAATGGTTCGCCCTGAAAATAGAACTGCATCGTATGAACAGAGTCCCTGACTTGCCCAAGAATGTATTTGAAATCGGGGATAGTGAGCATTTTTTTACTAGCATTTTCTCGCTTCCCAACGAGACATTCTGGGCAACGCAATTGACAGAAATTTGCCGGTTCCACCGATACAAATGTCGGCATATGACACACACGCACTATCCCTAAAAGAGACAATGCGTATGAGAATTCTGCGCGCAGTATGTTAATTATCCGCTTAATAACTAACGAATATCTAACGAATAACTAACGACTGACAGGAATTTTGTTGACACGACGTTCGTGACGTCCGCCTTCAAAGTCGGTAGTAAAGAATTTCTCTACACAAGCCAAGGCTTTCTCTTTGCTAATATAGTTGGCAGGCAAACCAAGTACATTTGCATTATTATGCAAACGAGCAAACTCTGCTAAAGGTACATCCCAGCACAATGCGGCACGAATACCTTGATGCTTATTTGCAGTAATACAGATTCCATTACCTGTTGAGCAGATGGTGATTCCATAATCAAATTCACCTTTCTCAACAGCCTCAGCCATCGGATGAGCATAATCAGGATAGTCACAACTCTCAGTTGAATAGCAACCAAAATCCTTCAACTCGGCTCCTCTATCGCTGAGAAAAGCCATTACATCTTGTTTAAGAGCATAGCCGGCATGATCCGATGCCAAGGCAATCTTCATTTCCGATAAAGCTTTCATATAATTTAGAAAATTAAAGCAAGGTTTCCGAACATCAATTTACATGCAATCGCAAGCACAATGATTCCGAAGAACTTACGAATAATATATAAAGATGTTTGTCCTAAATATTTAGTCAACCAATGAGTCCCAATAAGCACTAAGTACAAAACAAAAATACATAAAACCAGTGAAATACATAAATTTAAAATGCTATATTCAGCTGTAATAGCAAGTAATGCCGTAAAGGCACCCGGTCCTGCGTACATCGGAAAAGCTAATGGGACTATTGAGCCGCCACCTTGACCTTCGAGTTTATCATTTTGAAATATAGTGATATCCAGTATCATTTCTAATGCCATAAGGAAAATAATAAAACCTCCTGCAACCGCAAAATACTCAATCTGGACACCGAATAATTTTAGAATCCACTCACCTGCAAATAAAAACGCCAATAAAATGACGATACTAGCTATACTAACACGAAGCGGGTGGATTTTTATTCCTTTTTTTTCAAGGTTTATAGTAACTGGAATGTTACCAAATGGGTCAATAATGGCAATTAAAAATACAAACGATGATAAGACCTGCCAAATGTCAAAATGTCCTAAAAATTCACTCATGGTATTACAAATTAGTCTGCAAAGGTACAATTTTTTCTACAAATACGCAAATTTATTTGTGCATTTTATTTTTTTTTCATATCTTTGCACGCTGAAACGATAAAATAGTAACAGATTTAACGAAAAAATAGTATGATTAACTCACAAGACATTAAAAACGGCGTATGCATCCGCATGGATGGACGTCTGTATTTCGTGATTGAATTCCTGCACGTTAAACCGGGAAAAGGTAACACCATTATGCGTGTTAAGTTCAAAGATGTTGTTGACGGTCGCGTTTTGGAGCGCCGCTTTAACATAGGTGAAAAACTGGAAGACGTTCGCGTTGAACGTCGCCCATATCAATACCTCTATCAAGAAGGCGAAGATTACATCTTCATGAATCAGGAAACTTTCGAGCAAGTACCTATTGCTCATGACCTTATAACAGGTGTTGATTTCCTTAAAGAAGGATTTATCTGCGACGTAGTTTCCGATGCTTCAACAGATACTATCCTATTTGCCGAACTACCCACTAAGGTAGAATTGGCTATCGCTTATACCGAACCGGGACTAAAAGGTGATACAGCAACGAATACTCTCAAACCTGCAAAACTGGAGACTGGTGCAGAAATACGCGTGCCCCTGTTTATCAATGAGGGCGAAATCATCCGCGTTGACACCCGTGACGGTAGTTACTGCGAACGTGTTCGTTAAAAAACGAAAATAGCGATTAATATCGCCGGATAGTTACAAGGTGGTGCGTATAAGTACCACCTTGTTCTATAGAATAAATCCCCGACTCATCTATCTTTTCTACCTTAACACGACCTGAACAATGAATTATCCGTTCAGAGTCAAGTAGCAAACCCACATGGCTAATCTTACCATCCTCATGATCAAAGAATGCCACATCACCTGCATGTGCATTTTTTAACGATTCCACCGGCATTCCTTGCGTTACTTGTTCACTGGCATTTCGCAACAACTGATGACCAAAAAGGGAATGAATAATCTGTGTAAAGCCGGAACAATCCATACCCATTGCATTTTTTCCTCCCCACAGATAAGGAATATTCAAAAAGAAACGAACAAGCTGCATCATATTGTCCTGCGTTAACTCTATTGGCTTCTCCGCAACCATACTCGGATCTATACGGAAACCAACACCTAATATCTCAAACCGACCATCAGCATAGTTTGGCAAGCAAGTTCCGGCTGTCAAAGGAAGTGTCTGACCATTGTTTTCACTCACAGCATATGCCATCGGCATCTTCACTCGGGCTGATTTATCCGCATTAGACACCAATTCACTCTCTGGATCAGATAACTTGGTAAGCATCTTAAAATCCACCCATCCGGTTTGGCCGTCCGTATCATTTTTTATACGAATCCACCGAGGATTTTCCTCCAATATATCCACCGTTTCACAAAACAGCAACTGAGTCAATTGTTCACTGGTCTCACTGGCTTCGGCACGAACTGGCACAATACTATGTAATACGATTCCTTTCATAATCAATGGCATTTCCGCTGCAAAGATACATATTTTTTCTGAAACACACAACAAAAAAGCGCATTTTTAACCCAAAAAACAAACTATTTTTTAATATTATTCGTAACATTCGATTTTTTTTTGTACCTTTGCGGCCAGAAAAAAATACTATAACTATGCAACTGAAGAAAAACATCCCATTATTGGATTGTCCGGTGGATTATCTTATTGGCGACGGAAGTGGTAAAATCATGAATGAATATGGCCGTTTCCCGTGTAAAATCATGTGTGGTGTCTATGCTTTTTTGGTCCGCGGCTCAGCCTCTGCAACCATTAATATCACTAAATATGAATTCCACGAAAATGATGTACTACTGCTGGAACCGGGTAGTTTTCTCTTGATTCACCAGTTCTCCGAAGATGCATTGGTTTATTATATTCTATTCTCATCATCCTTCTTGGAAAAGAATACTTTTAATAGTCGTATGTCGCTTTCTTCACTGCAGTTACACTCTCCTATTATACATCTTTCTCCCGAGCGCGTAGAGATAATCAAAGACTTTGCATCGCTCATGTTTAAAGCTACAAACACAGAGCCTCCAATACTAAATTCCGAGAAGATGGTGCATGTATTCAATTTGCTGCAAACGGCATATGCCAACTATGCACAGAGCCAAGATGAGTACATCATCAAACCGATGGACCGAAAAATGGAAATTTATCAAGATTACTGTCAATTAGTGATGAAGCACTATCAGGAATGGCACCATGTGTCACAATATGCAGAAGCGATGCGCATCACTTTACCACATTTATGCTCCACCATTCGTTCCGCTAGTAATCGTACTGCCGGAGATATCATTACAGAAGCTATTCTTACTGATGCCAAAGCCCAATTAAAACTAACAACGACGCAAATCAAAGAGATCTCGTCGTCGTTAGGGTTTGATAATGTGGCTTTCTTCAACCGCTTCTTCAAATCGCACATAGGATTAACTCCTAAGGCGTATCGCAACGCACAGGTTTAGCGATTGGCATACATTGATTCGTAGTATTTTTCGTACTCGCCCGATGTAATATTATCCATCCATTCTTGATGGTCAAGATACCAACGAACAGTACGCTCGATACCTTCCTCGAACTGCAAACTGGGCTCCCAACCGAGCTCAGATTTCAATTTACGAGAATCAATAGCATAACGCAAATCATGCCCTGCACGATCCGTTACAAACGTAATCAGGTTTAAATCCTCGCCTTCCTGGCGACCAAGCAAACGGTCCACAGTTTTTATCACCACTTTAATAATATCAATATTCTTCCACTCGTTAAATCCGCCGATATTATACGTCTCGGCCACTTTACCCTTATGGAAAATTAAATCAATCGCACGCGCATGATCCTCTACAAACAGCCAATCGCGCACGTTCTCACCCTTACCATAAACAGGCAAAGGCTTACGATGACGGATATTATTGATAAACAGTGGAATAAGTTTTTCTGGGAACTGATATGGACCATAGTTATTTGAGCAGTTAGTCACAATCGTCGGCATACCATATGTATCATGAAAAGCGCGCACAAAATGATCACTCGATGCTTTAGAGGCACTATACGGACTATGCGGCTGATACTTGGTGGTCTCTGTAAACAACTCCTCAGGATGATCCAGCCGCAAAGCACCATACACCTCATCCGTAGAAATATGATAAAAGCGCTTGCCTTCATATTTTTCCGGTAGACTCTCCCAATACAATTTAGCCGCTTGCAGCATGCTCAACGTACCCATCACGTTCGTACGAGCAAATGTGAAAGGATCCTTAATAGAACGGTCCACATGACTCTCAGCTGCCAAGTGAATCACTCCATCCACTTTCTCTTCCTGCATCAACTCGTAAATAGTGTCGAAATCGCATATATCTGCCTTCACAAAACGATAATTAGGCTTGTCCTCAATATCTTTCAAATTTGCCAAATTACCCGCATAAGTCAGCTTATCCACATTGATAATGCGATACTCAGGATATTTGTTTACAAAAAGACGCACTACATGGCTTCCTATAAATCCGGCACCACCAGTAATAATAATACTTCTCATATTACAGTATAAATTGAATTTCCTTAAAATGATATTTCTTCTTTTCCGTTCCCACTTGCAACACCAATTCCCCTTGTTCGGTCACATCCGTAATTGTTGCCTCAAATGCCCCTTCCTGCTTATCCGTCAATATCTTCGAAGGCGTAAGACTCACTTCGCGTTCAGCATACCATGCCTTTTGCCCTAACCGGTACAATGCTGAAAAATAGTGCTGCTTTAATTCTTCAGGGCGACCTAATAGGGATAACTGTTCTCGTAAGCTCAGCTCTAATGCACTACTCACTTGCGCAATATCAGTCTCTACACCGCTTAGCAACTTAACTGATGTCGGATTAGGTGCACCATTATGCCATTCTATTTGATTGACATTAAGCCCGATACCTATAATCGCCTCCTTCACATCTTTCTCTGCGATACGGCTTTCTATCAATATGCCACAAATCTTCTTATTCCCGACATAAATATCGTTCGGCCATTTAATTGCAACATCCTCATTCGGCAATAATGCTCGCACCACGTTCAGAACTGCAAAACTCACCATCATCGTCAGTGCAAACTGCTTATCAACAGCTACTTCCGGGCAAGTTAATCGCATAGAAAACAACACATTCTTTCCTTCCTCACTTTCCCAACTGTTGCCTGCTTGACCACGCCCGGCTGTCTGCCAGGACGTCCAAACAACATCGCAGTCAGGATGTTCCTTGAGCCATGTATTTGTACTATTGGTTTGCTTTATATACATCCAATAAGTAGTTCTGTATTACTGTTTGAACATATTTAGCTTTTCCTTGCGCGCTATTCACTAAAATAGCAAAAACCCATTGCTTGCCGTTCGGCAAATCGATATAGCCTGCAAAGTTCTTCGTTCCGGCTATTGTTCCACTTTTGGCATGGATTTTGCCTTCCAACTCTGTCCCGCGACATAAACTGCTGAGAGTGCCATCCTTACTACCGCTAATCGGCAGCGATTTCATCCACACTTCTCGGTTTTTGCTATGATTCATATACTGCAACAGTTCCACCAAAGCCTCAGCACTTATCGCACCTTGAGGAGCCAAACCGCAGCCGTCTTTAATAAGCGCACCTTTTACAGTCACACCGCGCATACGCCAAAACTCACGCAGCACATCGCACGAATTATGTATCGTTCCCGGCTTGCCGTAATTCAGTCCCAAATAGCGGAAAATTGCCTCAGCATACAAGTTATTACTATAAAGATTCGTCTCGGCAATCAAAGCACCCAACGAATCCGATTTATGTTCATAAACCAATGTACGAACGCCCGTATCCAACTTATTCTCGGAGATAAATGACGCAGGACGAGACACTTTCACTCCACTCTCCTGAAGATACTTGGTCAAATGGGTCGCAAGCAACCAACCAGGATTAGGCATATCACTGCGCACACCAAATTGCCCACGATTGCTCGGCACACTGCCCGTAAGATAACGCTCATTCGAATAGGGCAAACCGTGTACATAAGCACCATCATACGTAATCTCTGTGCATCGAATATGATTGATCGTCTTCAGGCCCGGATATTCCGGTTCCGTGCGTATCACTTCTGCAACACTGCCAACTTCAGCACTGCGCAAAACGATATTCAGCGTATTGCTCATATAATTGAGCGCAAAAACACCAGGAGCATAGTAGTTGCCCGTATCTTCCCAAAGCCATGACGGATTCGTCGCATCGCCGTCTAACAGACTCAAATCGGCTATCACTGCACCATCAATAGAACGTATACCTGCGGCCTTAATCGCACGAATCCACTTAAAGATAAATGCCTGCGAACCTTTCAAATTGCCCAAAGAAGGATCACAGCCACCACGAATATACAAATCACCATGAAGAACGCCGTTTTCAATATAACCCGTATATTCCAAAGTCGTCTTAAAACGAAATTTCGGACCAAGCATTTCCAGTGCAGCGCCCGTCGTCAGTAATTTTTGCACACTGGCCGGCGGTACAACATTGTCCGGACGATATGAATCAATCACTTTGCCTGTCTCAGCATCCTTAATCAACACACTAATATTTGCCTGTTGGCAGTTTGGCGCTTCTGTCAAAATCGAAATCGCAAGTAGTATGGTAGCAAGTATATTCATCTATCCAACAGTCCCCTCCAAGGACACTTGTAGTAATTTCTGAGCTTCAACAGCAAATTCCATCGGCAACTTATCCATTACCTCTTTCGCATAACCGTTAACTATCAGCCCGACAGCATCTTCAACACTTATGCCGCGTTGACGGCAATAAAATAGCTGCTCTTCCGATATCTTAGATGTCGTCGCCTCATGTTCTATCGTAGCTGTAGGATTGGCAATTTGCATATCCGGGAACGTGTGAGCACCGCATTTATCGCCCAATAGCAATGAATCACATTGTGAATAATTACGCACATCTTCGGCGCCCGAAACCACCTTAATCAAACCACGATATGCATTCTGGGAATGACCAGCAGATATTCCTTTGCTCACAACGCGTGAGCGCGTGTGCGAACCTAAATGTATCATTTTAGTGCCCGTATCTGCTTGCTGATAATTATTGGTTACGGCAACAGAATAGAACTCTGCTGATGAATTATCACCTTTCAGAATACAACTTGGATATTTCCAGGTAATCGCAGAACCGGTCTCAACTTGCGTCCAACTCAGCCGTGCATTCTTATGCGTGATACCGCGTTTGGTCACAAAATTATATATGCCGCCCTTGCCATCTTTATCGCCAGGATACCAGTTCTGCACAGTGGAATACTTCACTTCCGCATCGTCATGCACAATAATCTCAACTATCGCAGCATGCAACTGATTCTCATCACGCATCGGCGCCGTGCAACCTTCCAGATAACTCAGATATGCACCTTCATCCGCAATCAGCAAAGTCCGTTCAAACTGACCTGTATTGCCCGCATTGATGCGGAAATATGTCGATAACTCCATCGGGCAACGTACACCTTTCGGGATATAAACAAACGAACCATCAGAGAAAACAGCTGAGTTAAGGGCAGCATAAAAATTGTCGCTGTACGGAACAACAGAGCCCAGATATTTCTTCACTAATTCGGGATGTTCTTTAACTGCCTCAGATATGGAGCAGAAGATAATCCCCTTTTCGGCCAATGTCTCACGGAAAGTCGTCTTGACGGAAACTGAATCCATCACCGCATCAACTGCCATATTGCCAGCTAATGCCGCACGTTCTTCCAACGGAATACCCAATTTGTCAAACGTCTTCATCACTTCCGGATCAATCTCGTTAACCGAATGACCATTCTCGCCTCCGGAAGCTGTACGAGGTGCCGCGTAATACGATATCGCCTGGAAATCAATCTCAGGAATATCAAGATGCGCCCAAGTCGGAACCGACATCGTCAGCCATTTGCGATATGCCTTCAAACGAAACTCCAACAACCAGTCCGGCTCTCCTTTCTTCGCAGAAATAAGCCGAATAACATCCTCATTAAGTCCGGTCGGAATAATATCCGTCTCAACATCCGTAGTGAAACCGTACTTATAATCTTGGCTCGTAATATCTTTGATAACTTCTTCCATTCCTAACAAAAAAACCGCCAAATAAGGCGGTTCTGAATGAGGTCGGTAGCAGATTCGAACTGCTGTCCCCGGTTTTGCAGACCGATCCCTAACCACTCGGGCAACCGACCATTTTTCTCATTCCGACCGCAAAAGTACTGCTTTTTTTTGAACTACGCAAATAATTTTGCAAAAAAGTGTCACTTTCGCGCAAAATCTGCCTTAATTCAGCATCTTGTGTATCGCTTCTTCAGGTGAAGGAGCATTAAATACCGCACTTCCTGCTACCAGCACATCCGCGCCGGCTGCAAACAATTCGTGCGCATTTTCTACATTCACACCACCATCAATCTCTATCAACGTCTTCAAACCACGTGAAGTTATCTGCTCCTTCACATAACGAAGTCTATCCATCGTCTCCGGAATAAATTTCTGTCCGCCAAAACCCGCAAAAACAGACATCAAAAGAATCATATCCACTTTGTCCAAATACGGATCCAAACGCTTCACATCTATATCCGGATTAATCGTCAAACATGTCCGAACACCTTTAGCCTTAATCAAATCCAATATCGGCAATGGATCATCTACTGCTTCAAGATGGAAACCGACTGACCAAGCACCCGCATCGCAAAAACGCTCAACGTATTTCTCAGGATGAACGATCATCAAATGAACATCCAATGGTTTGGTCGCATACTTGCGCAATGGAACCATAACCGGGAATCCGAAAGATATATTTGGAACAAACGTTCCATCCATCACATCCACATGAATCCATTCTGCTTCGCTGCGGTTTAACATCTCTATGTCGCGTCTTAAATCGCCAAAGTCTGCACTCAAGACCGAAGGAGCTATTACTTTCATACCTGTTAAAATAAGGTGATTATAGGGTGATTAAAAGGTGATTAAAGGGTGATTAAAGGGTGATTAACCCGTAATCTACTAAGTACTAATTAGTTATTCGTTAAATATTCTACTGCTTTCTTCGTTATCTCATCGTCACGCTCAAACAAAGGGAAGAAGCCTTCATCGCCTAAAATATTACGAACTATATACGCATTTATCAGACGAGTGATAAGCGGCTTCGACTTCGCAATCTCGGCTTGATTAGGTTCAACGCCTTTACTCTTGGCAAAGGCCACAAACTCCGGCAACCAATTTGCCGCAAGCAAGTGCTTCTCCATCGATTGCCAATCCTTAAACTTCTTCAACTCTGCCCGATGCTTGTCCGTATATTGATAAGCAAACTGATACGTATAAGCATGATTTACACAACGATTAAACCATGGCGTATTAAGTGTCGTATCGCGGCCTACAAAGAAATCCGGCATAATACCACCACCACCGTAAACCACACGACCCGATTTAGTATAATACTTCGTCGTATCAACTAAATGTATCGAATCCTTCGAATAAAACTCACCATGCTCATAACGATCCAGCAAATCCTTGTCATAATCTTCTTGATCGCCCAATGTATATGGTTTTTGAATACTTCTGCCCGAAGGTGTGTAGTAACGAGCAACCGTCAATCGTACTGCTGAACCGTCAGGGAATGGCATTTGCTGTTGAACCAAACCTTTACCAAATGACCTGCGACCAATAATGATTGCACGATCATTATCTTGCATCGCACCCGAGAAAATCTCAGAAGCTGACGCTGAAAAGTTATCAATCAGTACAACAAGCGGCACATCCTTAAAACGTCCGCCACCATTGGCCTTAGCATCATAGCGAGGATAAGCACGACCTTCAGCATACACAATCAAATCGCCCGACTTCAAAAATTCGTTACACATCTTTATCGCTTGGTCCATATATCCACCTGAATTCTCACGCAAATCGATGATATATTTCTGTGCACCTTGAGCCTTCAGTTCTGCCAAAGCTTGAATAAACTCATTATAGGTATTCTCGCCAAACTTGTTGACACGAACAAAACCAATAGTAGGTTTGACCATAAACTTCGCATCTACCGAATGTACAGGAATATCGCCGCGAGTAATCGTATAAGAAAGTATCTCATCTGTTCCTGAACGCTTAACGCCAATCTTAACCTGAGTGCCTTTCTCGCCGCGAAGTGTGTGCATCACTTTCTCGTTGTTGATGCCTTTACCTGTGAAGTTGGTGTCATTAACGGTCACAATCTTATCGCCGGCAAGCACACCGACACCTTCACATGGTCCGCCGGAAATAACAGCCACAATAGCGATGGTGTCATTCTGAATCGAAAACTGAACACCAATTCCCGAGAAGGAGGAAGATAGTTCCGAATTAACCAATTCAAGATCTTTCTTAGGGATATACGATGAATGAGGATCCAGTTTTTTGACAATTTCGGTCATAACCTCATCCGTTATAGAATCCATGTTAAGCGGATCCACATACGCGCTTTGCATAAGTTGAAGCAGCTGATCCACTTTCGACTCAGGTTGTGCAAACAGTTGTCCGTTTTGAATATAGAAACGTTGAGCGTTCGCTTTATTACTAATCGCATTCCCAATAAGGAAACCGACTAACAGACAAACAATTGTGACGGTTGGCAGAATGTACTTTTTCATAATCTTTATTCTTCAAACGGCATAAAATCCACTTGTATGCCGGCACGTTCTAATAGTTCTACACCTTCCATAAGACGGTATTTCTCGCCGTAAACGACACGTTTGATACCCGATTGGATAATCAATTTCGAACATTCCATGCATGGAGATGCCGTAATGTAAATTGTAGCTCCCTCGGACGAATTGTTAGACCGTGCCACCTTGGTTATTGCATTAGCCTCAGCATGAAGCACATACGGCTTGGAAACATTGTTCTCATCTTCGCAGATATTCTCAAAACCGGAAGGTGTGCCGTTAAATCCGTCCGAGATAATCATGTTATCTCGCACCATCAACGCCCCTACTTTGCGACGAACGCAGTAAGAATTCTCTGCCCACGTACGAGCCATCTTCATGTAGAGGTGATCTCGCTTAAGTTGCTTATCCATTACTCAGTAATTCTTTTGCAAACTGGTTACTATTTACTCCGTCAAACGTACCGCTCGACATCATCAGTAAAGCCGTATTCTTGTACTTTAGCGAACGAAGTTTATTCTGCAACTGCTCGCTATCCGTGAACACTTCCACATTCGCGGTGCCAAAAGCCTCTTTCACTTCTTCCGCCGTAATTGGTGTCAGACGCTTGTGCTCAATCACTTTTGGATTGAAATATACAAAAGCTTTGTCTGCTTGCGCCATACAACCCTTATACTGCGGCAGAAACTCTGCCATTAGAGAAGAGAAAGTATGCAACTCCATTGCTGCAACCAACTGTTTGTCCGGATACCGTTCGCGCACAGCATTAACGGTCGCTTTCAGTTTGGATGGCGAATGAGCGAAGTCCTTGTAAGCAACACTCGTTTCAGTTTCGCATATTTTCTCCAAACGATTGCTTGCGCCTGTAAAAGTGGATATCTCACGGTAGAAATCCTCCGGTTTAACACCTATGCAATGGCATGCTAACATGGCTGCCTGTAAGTTCTGCATATTATGCTTGCCGAACACTTGCATCTCCACTTCGCCAGTATATTCTTTGTAGGGAACGCACGTTAGACTCTGCGGAGCCTCAGCTGCCAACATACGCAGGTTCTCATCGCCTTCATAATAGATAAACGTATCTTCAATGGTATGGACGAACTTTCTGAATGTATCTACATACTCCGGAAATGTCGGGAACACATTGATATGATCCCATGCTATTCCTGTCAGGATGGCATAATGTGGATGATACCACAGGAACTTACTCCTTAAATCCAACGGACTTGTCAGATACTCATCGCCTTCAAAGACAGCATACTTAGCCGTATCGCTCAGGCGCACCATGCGCTCAAAGCCTTCTATCTGCGCACCAACCATGTAATCAGCTTCGATGCCCAAACGGTTAAGTACATACAGAATCATGGAAGTGGTAGTCGTTTTTCCGTGCGAACCGCCTACTACGATACGTATCTTGTCTTTCGTTTGCTCATACAGATACTCTGGAAATGAGTAAATCTTTATGCCCAACTCACGAGCACGCACCAACTCGGGATTATCTTCCCGGGCATGCATTCCCAAGATAATAGCATCAATATCCGGCGTTATTCGTTCCGGATGCCACCCCATTTCATCGGGCAACAATCCTGCTTCGCGCAAATGCGTAAGTGCCGGGTCGAAGATTTCGTCATCCGAACCCGTCACTACGTATCCATGCTTGCTGGCTACTGCCATGGCAAGATTATGCATTGCTGCACCACCTATGGCGATAAAGTGTATCCGCATTAGTCTTTAAACAATTTGCCGAAATCTTCGTGGCTAATCTTTTTCTCTTCTACTTTTGCCACGCCCTTAACAGCCTCGTAAATCTTATTCTCTGCTACGCGCTCAACGATGCCGCGGAGTTGGTTTTCATTCTTCAGCATCTCGTTTGCATAGTTCGTCAGATATTGGTCATCGATATGCATCAAACCGTATTGGGTGAATTGCAGACGTGCCACCTCTTTTGCAAAAGCCTCAACGTCTTCTTTCTCCACTTTGATTTCGAATGCTTTCATTAGTTGGTCTTTAGCCAGATGCCACTTCAACTCTTTGAGCATAGCATCAAAGTCCTTATCCACTTGCTCTTCGGTCATTTCCTTGTTTGTTGAAAGTACCCAACGACGGAGGAAAGCATTGGGGAATTCCACTTTCTCCATCTTCTTAAGAATAGCAGCTTTTACATCCAGGCCGAAACGATATTCGCAATCTTTCTCCAGGCTTTGAGCAATATCTTCTTTCACTTTAGCGCGGAACTCTGCCTCATCTTTCGGAGCATTTTCGCCATATACTTTCGCGAACAACTCTGCATCTACTTTGCAAGGCTTAACTTCGGCTTTTGTGCCTTTCTCCTTGTCTTCAGGAATATACTCGCCAAAACGATTGGCATAAGCCTCAACCTGTTTGTTCACCATCTCGTCAGTAACGTCGATGACATACTTTGGCAGTTTGGTTTTACCATCCAACTTCGCTTCAAACTCAGGAGCAACAGCAATATCGAAAGCGAAAGTGAAGGTGTCTTGATTATCCAAATCCATTTCGGGAGTCAGTTCTTCGTTTGGCAGCGGATCACCCAGTATATTCAGCTTCTCAGTTTCGATATACTCGCCTAATTTAGCGCCGATAGTTTTGTTAATGACCTCAGCAAGAACTCCCTTGCCATACATTTTCTTCACCATTCCCATTGGCACCATTCCCGGACGGAAGCCAGGAATATTAGCTTTCTGACGAATGTGACGCAGTTCTTTCTGCACTTCTTCTTGATAATCAGCCGGCTCTACTACCATCGTGATGACGCCGGTCAAATCTTTAATCTCTGATTTTGTAATTTGCATAATTGTTTATATTGTTTTATCTATTAGCACGTTTTCTCTCGAGTTCATCGAGAATAATTTTGCGGATACGCATGAAGTGAGGTGTCACTTCCACGTATTCGTCTACTTTGATGTATTCGAGCGCTTCCTCCAGCGAGAACTTGATTGCGGGTGGCAATACCGCCTTATCGTCAGCCGATTTAGAACGCATATTCGTCAGGTTCTTCGCTTTCACCACGTTAATCACGATATCACCTTCTTTGGCGTTCTCACCGACCACTTGTCCGGCATAAACCTCTTCCTGCGGCTCAATGAAGAATCGTCCGCGATCTTGCAGTTTATCTAACGCATAGGCCGAAGCTGTTCCGCCTTCCATGGCGATAAGGCTACCGTTGATTCGTGTCGGCATCTCGCCTTTATACGGCTGATACTCAAGGAATCGGTGTGCCATAATTGCTTCACCTGCACTCACGTTCATCACGTACGTACGCATACCCATAATGCCGCGACTTGGAATAGTGAACTCGAGTTGAACACGGTCATTCACCAATTCCATCTTCGTCATCTCTCCTTTGCGAACAGTCACGAACTCTATGATTTTACCGGAACACTCTTCCGGCGTATTTACCGTCAACTGCTCGACCGGCTCACATTTCACGCCATCAATCTCTTTGATGATGACTTGCGGCTGACCTACTTGCAGTTCATATCCTTCGCGGCGCATGGTCTCAATCAATACCGACAGATGCAACACACCACGACCGAATACCGTCCATGACGAATCGTTCAGGCTCGGCTCTACACGAAGTGCCAAGTTCTTCTCCAACTCTTTCATCAAACGGTCATGGATATGACGGGAGGTCACATACTTACCATCCTGTCCAAAGAACGGACTATCGTTAATCGTGAACACCATCGACATCGTCGGCTCGTCAATAGCTATCGGATCCAGCGGTTCCGGATTCTCCACATCGCATATTGTGTCTCCGATTTCGAAGCCTTCTATTCCGATGAGTGCGCATATATCGCCCGAGGAAACGGCATCGGTCTTCACATGCCCCATGCCTTCAAAAGTGTGTAACTCCTTAATTTTGGTACGCACTTTGGTGCCGTCTTTCTTTGCCAGACAAACGGTTTGTCCGTCGCGCAGCGTGCCACGATGCACACGGCCGATGGCTATGCGCCCTACGTATGGGTTATAGTCCAATGAGGTAATCAACATTTGCGGAGTACCTTCTAACACTTCCGGCTCCGGAATATACTCGATTATGGCATCCATCAGTGCTGTCAAATCCGTCGTTGGCTTGCGATAATCGGTACTCATCCAGCCGTTCTTAGCCGAACCGAAAATAGTTTGGAAGTCCAACTGATCGTCGTTCGCATCCAAGTTCACCATCAAATCAAACACGGCTTCTTGCACTTCGTCCGGACGGCAATTCAGTTTATCCACTTTATTGATAACCACTATCGGTTTCAGGTTCAGTTCCAATGCTTTTTGCAGCACAAAACGTGTCTGTGGCATAGGACCTTCGAACGCATCCACCAAAAGCAGTACGCCGTCTGCCATGTTCAGCACACGCTCTACTTCACCACCGAAATCCGCGTGACCCGGAGTGTCGATGATGTTAATCTTGTAACCCTTGTAGTTAATCGCTACGTTCTTCGCAAGAATAGTGATACCGCGTTCACGCTCCAAGTCGTTATTATCCAATATCAACTCCTTGTTTGCAACGCCTTCTTGGCGCGACTCTTGTACAACCTTAGCCGTGTACAACATCTTGTCAACCAACGTCGTTTTGCCGTGGTCAACATGAGCAATAATTGCTATATTTCGTATCTTTTGCATATACAATAATTTAATGTTATGCGCGCTTACGCGACGCTTGCGCACACAATCAGCCCGCAAAAGTACTGCTTTTTTTGCATATATGCAAATAAAAAGTGCAAGTTTCGTAAAAAACCTGCACTTTTTTAGTCGAAAATCGAAAGTCGAAAGCAAAAAGAGTGTAGTATTTTAATCAATATTGCATTTTTTTTGTGCATGTCGAAAAAAAGTATTACCTTTGCACGCTTAATGCGTGCAGAACATATAAAAATATGTGTTAAATTGGAGAAATAACGCAAGTTCGTATAATAACAGATGATTTACAATTCAAACTATGAGGGCTGAATATATACGCATATACTCTGAAGAGGAGTTGCACCGCAAAGTGCAGCAGACTTCTGCAATGCTTTTAGTAATGAAGCAAAAGATTGCCGATAACTCGAAGTTCTGCGATATTGATGCTTTGAGGGATATGTGGATTCAGTATGAGTCCACTCGATTCATCGTTACGGAGTCGTTCCCTCTTGATTATTTGGAAGATGATGAATATAGTTGTTTGCCAGATGGTCTTTATGTCCAAAGAGAGGTAGATGACGATTATTCCGATGACTTACAAAACCCAGATTCGCTTCATAATGGACTTGTATCTCTTCAGTTCATATATGATTCTATTCAAGCGCTCTTGAATGAGCAAAGTACCATAGATTGTTCGCGATACATAGATATGCGCTCGCTCGTATTAAACTTAGCAGCTGATATATATCAACATTTAGAACCCTGCGAATATGATCATTATTTGCGGATATTGGATGATCTTAATTGGCGCTATCTCAAAGATGTATATCATAAAAGAGTTCTCGAGGAGGATGTTGTGTCGTATATACTCGCAAAGAAGGTCAAAACACAGGCTGCATTGGATAACCTTATAACAACGCTTGGCCTCGTCGCGGAATAATGCAATGAAGAATTATGGAATTTTCTAAATTCACAAAAGTAAAAGCACCTCAAACCTATCACCTCTCTTTGCATTTTATATTATTTCCCGGAATCTACTTGATAGAACTTTTGTTTGAGATCTTCTATTTGTTTGGCAGAACTCTCATCTCCAATTTGGTGATAACAATACTGCATTCTATTTAAAATATCTTGGTGTATCTCAAAGGCTTCGACCTCATATAATTTATCGTATTGAAAAAAGTCCCAATTGAATAAATCTGTAAGATATGTATCACCCCATTGTAAGGCATCTTTGTATTTTCCCATACACATGTAACATTGTATTCCTAATTGAGTCGTTATGAAGTAGGAATAAAACGGAACAGGCGGATTATGTAGCATTGATGCAGAACGAGCTTGGAAGTGGATGATGTCCAATTTGTTAAGTATGGCATCAAAAAACGCGAAGGTGTCTTTCTTCATTGTCACATATGAAGCCCAGTAGTACGGAGCATAGGCGTTCAATAACAAATCATAGCATTCTTGGCTACTGGCCTTTGGTCCCAAAATAGTAAAATTCTCCCAATTGTCTTCCATCAACGACAAATAGTCTGTCCCCTTCTCCTTTTGCAAAAGATGTATCGCTTCCGTCAATACGGAGTTTAGCAAAGGAACCGTTTTACTAAGGCTTATGGTATCTGTGGAATGTGGTTTGTCTTTGAAAGAAGAATCTGCTTTTGCCATACTTTCCAACCATCCATGAATATCATTCATGTATTGTTCTTTGGTTTTAATGACCTCTGCCAACGAATCTGAGTTTAATTCCTCTTGGTAACTTTCCAAGTAAGAAATCACATCGTTGGTCGTCACTCCAATGATATTATCCTTATCAAGAGTTAGTTGCTTTGTGCATGCATTGGTAATAAGAACGATTGTCAATAAGGGAAGAAATGTTTTTTTCATAGTTGTAAAAGATTTAATTTGTATTTATTTTGATTTAATCCTCACCTGCTATTAAGACAAGATGGCGAACATCGGAAATCATTATATCTTTTCGGGAATCATTATTTTCGCATCCCATTAATCTATCGCGAATAGAGCGCCAATTATAATACGCATCAATCAATGAGTCTCTATATGTTACGGCTTCGTTGAATACTTTTTCATACCCAGCTATTTCAGATTTTGTATACCACTCGCGCACTTCGGGCGATAACTTACGATTCTTAATAACAGAATCTACAGCAGCTTCGAATGGGATATTCAATGAATCCTTGCAAAGTAGTTCAGAAGATGGCAATTCGTTGTGATAGAACCTGTTGAGACGCTCCACATCTTCCAACCGTCTGTTACTTATGTTGCCAGTGAGTGCTGTACAGGCGGGACCGGCCCCACTTCCACCATACCAACCTAAATATAGCATATTAACGCAAAACTTGTTCAGTAGTCGGTGCAGATTATTCCATGCATTTATTTCTTCCAAACCTGCACGTTTGTTGCGCCAAGTAAGCATGGCTTTGGAATAAGCAATGGTCTTATACATAACAAAGTTTTCTTCTAAATCATAAGCGACAATCATCCCCATTGTGGAATAATCCGGCTCTGTTTCAAAGAACTGAATCAGTTCGTCCAACATGAGCAGGTCTTTGTCTTGCGCTTTTTCTCCCAGATGAATAGAGTCATACATATTGACAAGAACTTGTCGGCATTTCTTATGCCACTTATCCTGATAAGACCAATCATATATATCTTCTCCATTGCGACCAAATAGCCATATAGGTTCAGCGGTCATTACAAAAGCATGATTGATGCTATCATGTTTCTGCCACCAGAAAGAAAGATGTTCAGACTCGGATTTTTCGTCTTCGGTGTTTTCTTGTTTTGTACCACATGCGACCAGCGCAAGGAGTTGTAAAATAAAGAATAGTTTTTTCATAGTCGTAAAAGTTTAAATTTGTTAATTTATATTCCAATAGGCATCAAGTTCGCCATCAAAGGCATCGTTGATGGTTTCTTCATCGAAACCAGCTACATCATGGGCATAGGTGCCCTCATAGTCATCGTGATAAAATCCGTCATCATCAATCCACATAGTTTTCTCCTTTCCTTTTGCGTTCAACTTTTGTTTGACGGTGCAAAAGTAGTGCAACGTTGTGCAACCTATTTGCACAAACAAAATTTATTTGAGTAACACGTTGGAATATTCGGAGATGGGAATATTCTGCCCATTCCTATAAATCATCATCGATGGTTTTATTGCTTTTGCTTCAGAATCAATAATCTCCTTTAGAGCTTTAATCGTCTGGTCTTTCGATTTTTCCGGCACAGAAGAACGATCGTTCAGTCCATCAGAAAAAATATACGAAAATGTTAACTCTTGGTCACATAAAGCTCTCTTTTTCTCATTATATGCTTTTAGTTTATGTTCCGCTCGAATGATATAGTAATTCGAGAAGATCTTTCTATTATGCGTTTTATCATAATTCAAACAGTTCGCATTAATAGAGAGCAGGGATATATTATATGCGTACGGACGATTGATTTCTTTTTTGAGTTTATTGATTCTCTTTGCCAAATATGGCATATCTATTTCGGTTCCATCTGGTTTCTTGTCTTTTTTGAAATTTATCGTATCAAAATCAAAAACGATAGAAACATCCAAAACTCCAGATGCCATTGACTGTGGTAGCAGCCGGTTGAGAATCTGTATAAGGTTTGTAAAAGAATCTTCAATGGTTTCGCCGGGATTACTACTAAACAAATAGCGATCCACTATTACTAAGGAATTAGAAGGGATAGCCAGGTCTCCCAAAAGCGCTTCCCAGCTCTTTTCTTTATCACTATCGGCTGTATCTATATGCCATCCTCTATTTGCGAAAAATGGCAGATCCAGAGTTGCGCCTGTAGTATAACAAGCTATGCCGTAATTATTTTGCAAATTATGAAAAAAATCGCTTGGTAAATCTAATAAGAAAGACGCAGTAGGTTCTTCTAGAACTAGTTGATTATTAGCAAAAACCTCTTCGAGCCATTTCTCCACGGCATATATTTTAACATCCATTCGATGCAGTACTTGAATCCATGGATTTGTAGTATCTATTTGCTCTTTTCGGATAGCAACTTGTTTCGTAGAGAGAATTATTTTATACCACAAATCTAAAACGCAATCAGAACTTGGGTTTTCGCAAATTCTGTAAAGCATATCTTCCGTAGTGTAAAGAATAAACATAACATTATCTCCTCTTTAAACTACTCTCATTCCTTAAAACTATTAAATCTAGTTTCCCCGCTTCATCAAAGAAACCATCACCAAATGCTTTTTTAAACCCTCCAGTAGGTGTATATTCCAAATCATATGGTTTGCCGTCTTGGGGTTGAGGTATATAGTATACCTTGTATGGGCATTTCTCTGACAGTTCAGCTTCGTCAGTATATTTTGCCTCGGCTACGAGGACTTGACTTCTGCGAACTAAATACTCAGAGTGAGTCTCTATAATAAAGTGAATATTATAGTTTTGGTACGCATCATTGAACATATCCATGAGTAATGACTGATACCTCGGATGCAGGTGTATTTCCGGTTCTTCTATAGCAATACATGCTTGACTATACTGTTTTTCAAATTCTTCATGAACCAAAGAGATGCCGTGAACTTTTCTATCCAAAGGAATCTGGTCCTGCGTTTTTGAATTAAGGATAGCAGTTTCAATATTTAATAGCACTGATAGCAACTGAGTCATACCATATCCTTCATCGGCAAGGAGAAGACCCTTTGAATCGGCTTCAGAACTATGCAAATATACCACAATACCTAATCCATCCGTAGTATTCCTTATATCTATAGAATAGCCAATATTAAATTTTCTTATCCATTTATTTAGGAATGTGTCAGGGGCATAATTTCCTTGACAATTACGTTTGGCTTCAAAATAATTATTGATTGTCTTCTCAAATGAATCTGCATTTGAAGAATCTACTCTATAGAGACGCTGCGCTTCAGCTTTTGAAGACCCCACATATATGAATCTATCAAATATAGATGACGGCATTAATAAATTTTCGAGTAAGTGATATGCATATTTAGCGAATACACTAACTATTGGATGTGTGCATCCGTTCAAGTATTCTCCGAAGAACGATTCCTCACTATACTTTTTCTTAAACACCTCATCAATCTCCATAGAATATTTCCATAAAGTTGCAATGATAAAATCGAAAGGCATATTATTTCGCCGTTCATTTTTCTTTTCCTCTACATCATTTTCACTTAACGAGGATGCCACAAAATTCAATTTCCCATCGGATGTTTCTATCGTTCCCGCCGGTACTAAATCTAAATCATCATATAAAAATTGATACTTATATGTTAAGCCCCTTTTTAATACACCTGATAACCCATGTTCCCAGGAGCCACCGCCGAAGTCAAATCCGACAGAACATAGACACTGTGTCTCCTCTAGGTCTTTAATAAAATCAGCAAAATTATCAAATGTAGAAGATTCAAACTTGGATAATATCGCATCTATGTCCGCATTCCAAGTTGTAGTGTTACCTTGTAGAGTAGCACGCACCTTGTCTTTTGAAACAGTTTTCACTAAATCAAAGATCGGCAGATAGTGAAGTAAACAATTGCCTTCCAGATATCTTTGAATCATAAATACATCTGAGAGATTATTGAAGATGTTCTTCGTCTCTTTCTGATTAATATAAGCATTATTAAAACTTTGAATATTATCAGTAGAAATAATCTTGGTCCAACCAGATTCTGCAATAGCTTTAGTTATTTCTTTAAAGTGCTGAATATCTTGTTCGGAATATTGAGATGCTTCAGGCAAGATATCATTAATATATATTTGATTACATAACTCGCGCTGAAGAGAATATGCGCCGAATTGGGCAAAAGAATCTTTCAATAAAGTCCAATTGCATTTATTTATCTTTAACAGCCCATTTTCAACGACTAAACTACATACAATCGTATTCAGAGTATTTGTTACTTCTATAGAGTGTAACCAGCCATCATTCAAAGCATCCCTACTATCTGCCACAAAATTATACGTAACTGTAAATGGTTCGGAAGCAATCAATGGCTTTATAGTATAGGAAAATGAAACAATGTCACTTTTAGCATCCCTATTTAAAACCGATGTAAAATTGCCTAAACGAAGTTCATGATTAGTAATCCCCAAACGATATTTAGTTGGGTCGCAATCTCCATTAAGTTGAACATCTTGCTTCATTTGCCGGAAGAAGTTACCCAAGAGAAGAAGCGACTTTACCACGGAACTCTTACCAGCACTATTGCATCCTGTTAAAATGGTAATAGGTGTAACGTTAAACTCTACACCATTTTCATCAAATGCTCTAAAATTTCTAATTCTTAATTTAATATCTTTCATGCTAATGTAAATTTTCAAATCGAGTGCAAAGGTACTGCTTTTGTGGGCAATCTATTTGCACATCAAAAAATTTTTAATTGATTTTCTTCTTTCGCACACAATGTTTTAATATTTGTGTGAGTTAAAATAGTGGAATTCCCTTCTCTTAAAATTCTTCGATTAAGTTCAAATTGCGGATGATTATAATCTGTTGCTTCATTATACAAAACAAAACGAGGAATCTGATATTTTTTTGCATAATTCATTGCTAATCTAGAGCCACAATCATTTCCTTCCTTGTTGACATCATAGCTAGCAGTTAAAATAATCGCATCGCTGAACATGGCTTGTAGACGGTCTCTCTCTTGATAACGTCCTCGCAATTCCATGCTGCTTTTATGCTCTGTGTAATATTCTGTTATTAGTAACCCTTTATTTTTATATATGCCTTCTGCAAGTTGCTGGTTCTGAGAAGGAAGTATTGATTTTAGAGTCGACGGCAGGATTGCTATCGTCTTTCCGTTTTCCACCAATGCCTGTTTATGAGCAATAGAATCACATCCTAAAGCTAAACCGCTAACAATTACATAGTTGTTCTTTAATAAGGCAGATACCATATTTTGTTCTCTTTGAGCAATAGGATCCTCAGGCATTAATACCCCAATTACTGCAACATTCTTGCTCGTGGGTTTTAAAAGCTGGATATCTCCTTTGTAAAATAAAACAACCGGGTAATCTCCATTATTTACACTTCCTCTACAGAAAGGGAAATCTTCTTCTCCCCAGCTAACAACACCATCCATGAAAGGCTCATTAGATTCAACCAAGCGTATGACTACACCTTTTGTCCTTAGAAATTTATCCATAGATATTTGCTCTCCCGTAGTAAAAGAGTTTACTAAAAATAAGACTTCTTCGTCAGTCATTTGAGTGTGCCAATTGGACACAATTTTTCCCGGCCCAATTCCCTTAAACTGTAGAGCGGTAAGGATATTTATACTATTTTGTGAACAAGTCATACTTACTAAATTTATACGGTTCTACATACAGAATAAAAAGCAACGCTACGTGCTCCTGAATCATATAATGCCTGAATAGCATCCTCGTCAATATTAACACTTCTTGTGTATATATCATCGATGAGTAAAATATTTTTTCCTTTAACTTGTTCTGAGATAGTACATGTGTCTTTGGTTATTCCAACATATGGCATATCTCCATCGTTAGCTATGCTGATATTTTTTGCAAGATGGGTCGTCTTTGTATTAGTGTGGCGAATGATAAAGTGCGAGCCATCCACAAGATTCATACTTTTCCTAACCTTCAAATTTTCTACAACGCGTTTTACACATAAGCGGAATAGCTGCTGGTCGGGTATATACTCACTTTCCGCTTTCGCACGTGGAATAGCAACAACTGTCAATTCATTATAACCGAGTATCCTGTAAATACTACTTATGTCAAGTATCAATTGTTTTTGTAGTTTCCCCCAAGCAAGAGATAATTGGTCATTCGGATTATTTGCAAACTGATTCTTAATACAGTTTATGAAATCCGGATTTCCAGGTTTGCGATAGCCTAAATAGTATAAACTATAGAAAGCCTTTGTATCTTGTGTTAAATAATCATTATGTTCTATCAAATGCTTTTTTAACGTATCTTTTTCAATTCCAATTATAAGTTGCTCATTTATTCCATGATTAATGGCATTTTTAATGGCTTCCTTATCGTCTTCAAACAAAATAATTTTAGAAAGGTCCACTCCGACCTTCTCGGCAATATTGTCATATTTATTATCACCATCTACAAAGATGCAACCTTTTGTCAATTTATCTAAACCATATGCATAAATGAGTAGTTCTGCACGAGTTTTGTCCGCAGCGGTAATGATATAGCAATTATTATTCTCATGATGACGTTTTAAAATCTCAGCCGTTATTAATGGCGCAGTTTTACCCCAGACTATTTGATTTCGGAACGACCACTGTTTGGTTTGGATGATATTATTTATAGTTTCTTCTGATATGCCTTCCAAGGATGCGATATCTTTTCTAGTAATGCGTTTCAATAGAGATAAGGTTGGGTAATGATTTCCAGTTATTTTTTCTACCGCATACATATATGCCGCATTGTTCGCCAAATCGGTATCAATTAATGTTCCGTCCAAGTCAAAAAGTAAAGTATACTCAGACTTGATTTTGGCTACATTTATCATTTGGTACACGTTCATAAAATCGCATTTTTTTTGTTTGACGGTGCAAAAGTACTGCCTTTGTGTGCAAAGATGTTGCACAGGTTTCAAAAAAACGCACTTTTACTTGTAAAAGCGATTCATCGTGCGCGCGTGCTCTTTCATCATATCGCGCACGGATTGCGGCTCCAACACCTCCAACTGGCTTCCAAACGAAAGCAACAATGCTATCAATTCGTTATTCGGTATTACATCAATACTAATCCGATACTCCTTGTCGTAGTTATGCTGCGAGGGATGAAGCGGCTTATTCTTTATATAGGGATATCTATCAGGCGCTACGCGCATAATAATATGCTCCACCTTCCCTTTGGGAATAGTTACACCAACTACATCATCAAAATATTCATCAAAATTCAAATCCTCCGGTTTAGGTCTATATTCTCCTAACATGGGCGATACAGCTTCTATACGATCGAGCGCAAAGTTTGTAATAGCTCCAAACTCCGTATTCCAACCAAACAGGAACCAACGGTTATTATACTGCTTGAGATAATAAGGATGTATCTCGCAAGTAATCGGTTTGTTCTTCTTGAATGACTTATATCTAATATTAAGCACTTGCTTATTTACTATCGCTTCAAAGAGTGGGGTGATATTCTCCAAACCTTTGAGGTCAAGATTCTGCTCAAAACCAATAACCGAATCTTCTGCACCGTTAAGATGAAATTTATCCTCTAACTTACTCAATATCTCTTCCATCCATCCGAATTGCGGCATACCTTTGAAACGATTGAGCATAAATATCGTTTCCCTAAGTTGGTCCATCTCATCCGGAGTAATAGGTGACTTATCTATGGCAAAGTCCGGGTCGCTATACTTGAAATATATACGCTTCCCGTCACGCAAACGCTCTATAGGAGCATTATAACCTTCCATACTCTCCATATAGTTCAAGTCATCATAAATCTGACGACGACAAACGGACTTGTGCTCCATGTACACATTGTACAACTCTTTCTCACACGCATCACGAAGGTCTTCCCAATAATAACGACCATGCTTCGACCGTAAACACTTGTCTATCGCACGATACCGAACCTTTGCTCCCTTATTCTCAGCCATATACTCTGAAATTTATTTCTCCAATTTAGCTTTTGTTTTTTCGTTCTGCACGCATTTAGCGTGCAAAGATAGTACTTTTTTGTCATATACGCAAATCTTTCGGAGAAAAAATTTTTTATGGAGCGGGGGGATGGTTGAAAGTGCCAGATGTAACAAAGTAGCAATTGTAACACATAAAAGAGTGAGGTGTGTGTGACATAAA
>JAEDLW010000058.1:0-10007 GCA_016295035.1 Paludibacteraceae bacterium | reverse complement strand
GTCTCCCTAGCTCAGTTGGTAGAGCAACTGACTCTTAATCAGTGGGTCGAGGGTTCGAGTCCCTCGGGGGACACAAAACAGATGGACTGCCTTCAGGTAGCCCATCTGTTTTGTTTCGAGGGACTCGAAGAGTCCCGAGTGGGGCGGAGGTGTCCCCGCCAAACGGGGAAACCGGCATCCGCCGGAAGGGGCTTTATGAATTTTTCCAATTTAAATATTTGGAGGATTGCATTTTTTGTTGTATCTTTGCACGATTTTTTACAATAATTTGTATGAAACAATCCGGTAGCAATCGTATCTACTCTCGCGAAGCCGATTTATTAGGCTATACTTTTATTCGCGTTCAAGGCACGTCACGCACAGAAAACCATGCTTTTATCACCATGGCACGACATTTTCGTGCACTCGGTCTGCCTGTGCCTGAGGTTTATACCGTCAGCCAGGACGAAATGACCTATACCCAGCAAGATTTGGGCAACACCTTATTATTTGACTATATTCGTAGCGGACGAGAGAGTGGTGATTGGACTGAAGAGCAAATTTCTATGCTCGAAAAAACAATCCGCCAACTTGCACATATTCAAGTCGAAGGTGCTAAAAACATGGATTGGTCGGTATGCTACCCTATTCCGACTTTTGATCGCAAAAGCATTTTCTGGGACCTCAATTATTTCAAATATAACTTCCTCAAGCTCACAGGTATTGATTTCTCCGAGCCGGAACTGGAAAAGGAATTTGAGAAACTCGCAGACGCTCTGTTGGAAGTGCCATGCGATGTTTTTATGTATCGCGACTTCCAAAGCCGCAATGTGATGATTTATGAAAACGAGCCCTATTTTATTGACTTTCAGGGAGGTAGACGCGGCCCCATATATTACGATTTAGCTTCGTTCCTTTGGCAAGCCAAAGCCAATTATCCACAATCGCTACGAGAGCAACTCCTCAACGCTTACTTTGACGAACTTGAGAAGATTAATTACAAATCACGAATCACAAATTACAAATTACAAACCTTTGTCCTCTTCCGCACTTTGCAGGTTCTCGGTGCCTACGGCTTCCGCGGACTCATCGAGCGCAAGCAGCATTTTATCGACTCTATTCCGTTCGCAATAAAAAACCTCAACGAACTTTTCGACAATAACACGGACCTGAAAGCGGAGTTCCCTCTCTTCTACACCCTTTCCACCGAATTACGCAAAAAGTGCGAGCGCATTGCGAGACCCTGCCCTGACGCCAACTCCACCTTGACAGTGGATATACTGTCGTTCAGTTTCAAGAAAGGCTTACCCGAAGACCCGTCCGGAAACGGTGGAGGATACGTCTTTGATTGTCGCAGTACACATAACCCCGGAAAGTACGACGAGTACAAACAATTAACCGGCCTTGATCAGCCGGTCATTGACTTTCTGGAGTCGGATGGCGAGATACTCAGTTTCCTCGACCATGTGTATGCTTTAGTGGATCACCACGTAGAACGATTTATCGAACGAGGATTCACGCACCTGCAGATAGCTTTCGGTTGCACGGGTGGTCAGCATCGCAGCGTCTATTCCGCAGAAGCAACGGCTAAACATCTGCGCGCTAAATATCCCAGTATCAACATCTGCGTGACGCACCGAGAACAAACTAACGGCTAAGTCGAGCGCGAAGTTCCCACGTACGAATTCTGTCCTTGTACCAGTTATTGCGGTTCATCGCCACAATATCGCAGTTCGCGTCGGAATTATCTTCCCAACGACGGCAGTTATATACCACATCGTATATTCGTCCAATCTTATACTCGCGACTCAAGCGCAAACCTACCGCATAATCTTCTCCGTACTTCGTAGTCGGGAAGTTAATCTCCTTTAGTACAGGCACATAGAAACCACGAGGTGCACCAAGACCATTAATGCGAAGAGCATTATTCATACCATTTTCCTCTGTCCATTCGCGGTGATCTATCACCCCTGGAGGTAATTCACGGCCATTGATATCAGTCATTCGGTACGTTCCCACTACCATTGCGCACTTTTGCTCCTCAAAAGCGTCTATAAACCGCTGAACAGTCGTCTCGTCAAAATAGGTATCATCGCTATCTAATTGGATGGCATACAAACCGCACTTCGGATGATGCAACGCGGCATTCCAGTTGCCGCCGATAGCGTGCCAAGTCGGGTCCTGAGCGATATAAATAAGCTCTGGTCCGTCTTTCGACTTTTGACATTTATCGGAGTGCCCGTAGGCACCTTTCGACTGATTAATTACATCAACCGTTCCATCTGTCGAGTTATCGTCCACAACAATCACATTATAGGTATATGGCGCGCGCACGTGTTGGCTCAAAGCACTCCGTATCGCATCGCCTATTGTACGAACTCTATTGCGGCATGGAATAATCACGCTCGCCGTCACTGGATAACTCTCGGCTCTCGGCTCTTTGCTTTCGACATTTATCGGAGTGCCCGTAGGCACCTTTTGACTTTCGACTAATTTTAGCTGTCGATAGTCAACCAATGCGCCTAACTGTCTCAGATGCGCCGTTACGCACTTCTCCATCTCCACTTGGACTGCGCGATTCTTCGGATCCACATAGTCAAACAGTTTCTCGCCCGACTTGCGCAGATCGGTCTCTACATCGTAGTACAAGAACTCCGGGATATGCACTATCTCACCCACTCTGCTCAATCGCAGACGCAAGTCATAGAAACCCGCAAACTCATAGTTTACATCCATTTGAGCTGCAACTTGCTTCAAAACAGCTACGCGAACTAAGATAGCGCTTCCAAAATCAAAATCGTCACGCAAGGCTCCATCTTGATAATCAATCACAGGGGCAGGCTCCGGATTAAAGTGATCGCTATACACCATAACTGCGGTGGTATCATCACCAATCTGCTCCATACGTTGCAAGCCAAAAGCCACCCAACGTATTTCTTCCCGCAATTGGATTAGGCACCATTTCCCTTCTGCCTTTGAGGCAATATCTTTAATCAGAGCACTTGAACACACTCTTCCCGGTAATACAAAACTATTCATATTAACAATTTTGCTGCAAAAATAGTGCTTTTTTTGCATTTATGCAAATAAAAGTGCAAGTTTCACGAAAAACCTGAACTTTTTTTAGGCGAAAGGCGAAAGGTTATGGGCGAAAGAAGTCGTCTAGTTGGAAGTAAAAAGGTTCATCTATCATCTATCATCTATGCCGCAGGCAATAAACGCCGTAGGCATTAAACGCGCTTTAGCGCAATACACTGCCGCAGGCAAAAGGTTCATCTATTTAGTGTTGGTTATTCGTTGGTTATTCGTTCGATATACGTTAGTTATTAGCCTAAGATCATCGTAACTCCATCGTAACTCCACCCTAACTTCTCCCGCTCCCTTCCCGCCGGCATAGGTTTCTGATAGGTTTCTGATAGGTTCCTAATAGGTTTCTGATAGGTTCTCATGCCTGACTCCACTATGACTTAATCGGCACTTAATCACTTTATAATCTCCAAAAGTTCATTTTTTTGGTGAGAATTTGAGAACTTGAGAATTTCCTCTGCAACATACTATATGATAATGAGTTATGAAATTCTCAATATTTCCAAATTCTCAAATTCTCATTCTATTCTTTCTTCTCCGTCCGTTAGCCCGGCATCTCATGCCGGCTATTGTAGCGTCTATGTCTTGCGCATCCATACACAACCAAAACGTGCCTTACCGCACTACACGCCGCAGGCAAAATATTCATTATTCATTGAATTTTGCTCGTCCTCTTCTTCCATTTCACATCGTGCCACTCAAAAATCGAAGCGAGACAACATCAATTTTGCAGCAAAATTATAACAATTTTTGCGCATATCATAAATTTGTATTACCTTTGCAGCAAAATTCACACAAGATGATACTTTTAGCAGATAGCGGTTCAACGAAAACGCATTGGTCCTTGATGACAGCCAATGGCCATCACCAGGAGTTTAAAACAGACGGTATTAATCCGATGCTTCAAACTGAAGATGAGATATATCAATCGATCTCCGACCAACTCCTACCACAAATAGGCTCACAATTGTGGGCTGGTAAAATGACGCATATTTATTTCTATGGCGCAGGCTGTACGCCCGAGAAGAAAGTACTGGTAGCCAACGCGTTACAGCGCATCTTCAAGCAAGCAAAGCCCATAGTAGCAAGCGATATGTTAGGCGCAGCGCGTGCGCTGTTCGGCAAACAGAGAGGTATTGCATGCATCCTCGGAACAGGTAGCGGAAGTTGCTTCTACGACGGCGAAAACATCGAGTGGTCTGTTCCATCACTTGGTTATATTCTTGGCGATGAAGGTAGTGCCGCCACGCTTGGAAAACGCCTCGTTGCAGATAGCCTAAAAAACATATTGGGCGAAGACTTAAAAAACGCTTTCCTTACAGAATACAACCTCACACAAGCCGATATCCTCGACCACGTTTACAAACAACCTTTCCCGAATCGGTGGCTTGCTAACCTTGCAAAATTTTGCTACAAGCACTTGGAGGATGATCGTATCTATCGTCTCGTTTACAACCACTTCGATGCCTTCGTTACTCGAAACCTACAGCAGTACTACGATTATCTGGGTGTGACAGGCGACTGGACCACAACAACAAAGATGCGAGTAGGATTTGTTGGAAGCGTCGCTTACAACTATCTCGACGTTCTGCGGAATGTGATGGTTGCACATAACTACCCCATTGCTGCTATCATGCAAGACCCGATTGAGGGGCTCATCAAATACCACCAAAAAGACGTTATTCCCACTACATGAATATCCGGGTAGGCATATTAACTGCACCACATATCGACTTTGAGCAACGCGCAAAGACTTTTATACTGCGCAATGTACGCATCGGTATTGGTTTCCACTGGGACAGACGCGAAGACCAAGAGTTCGCAGGGCAATTAGAGGTTATTCGCAATGCGGACTGCACGGAAACAGCAGTAAATATTATAGATATTGAAGACTATCTATGCAGCGTCATCTCGTCAGAAATGAGCGCTAACTCTCCGATGGAGCTACTCAAAGCGCATGCTGTCATTTCGCGCTCATGGGCTATTCGCGCCATAGAAACTAATCGCATAACGGCAGGAAAGATACAAAGTAGCGTGTATGAACAAAACGGACACATCGGCTTCGACGTGTGCGCCGATGACCACTGCCAGCGATACGAAGGTCTTGGACGCATGAACAATCGCGCCGTGGAAGCTGTTCGCGCTACCAAAGGGGAAGTACTATCGTATGGGGACGAGATTTGCGACTGCCGTTTCCACAAGTGCTGTGGCGGCAAGACGGAGGAGTTTGAGACGTGCTGGGAAGATAAGCATGTGCCCTATTTAGAGTCCGTCGATTGTCCGTTCTGCAAGCCGGATTATCTAAAAGACACTTCGGCACTTCGCCAAAGTCTGAATGACTACGACCTCGAGACGAACGACTATCACGATTGGTCCGTTACCTACTCCGCTTCTGAATTAAGACAAATCATACTGGATAAGTCGCATATCGACTTTGGGGAGATAAGAGACCTCATTCCACTCAAACACGGGAAGTCGGGACGAATATATGAATTAGAGATTGTAGGAACACTCCGCCGACAAGTCATCAGCAAGGAGCTGACTATCCGCCGATGGCTATCACCTTCCTGCTTGAAGTCTTCGTGGTTCGATATTAAAAAGAATGGCGACTCTTTCCGGTTAGAAGGTCATGGTTGGGGACATGGCGTCGGTTTGTGCCAGATAGGCGCAGCGACAATGGCGATAGACGGATATTCCTACCGCGATATTCTTACTCACTATTATCCGGGAACTCAGTGTAGAATCTTATAAATCAATTCCTTCCACAAATCATCGTCCTTAGCAGAAGGGTTATCGACACCCTTACTACGCGCGTCTATCTCGCGGAAGTAACCGATTATCTTAAAGGTCTTGCCGGCAGAGAAACGTTTGGCTGCTGCAACATAGTCTTTCATGAAGTAAGGATGAACTTTTAAAACAGCAGCTGCTGCTCGTTCGCTTTTATCATCCAGATAATGATAAATCATCAAGTCGGCAAAGAAATTGTACAAAACACCCAATTCCTTCTGCATTGGATGGTCTTTCGATGACGCAAAATACTGCGTGATACGGTTTGCTTTTACTACGTCTCCTTTAATGAGCGCCGCTTGCAGTTCGAAGACATTATAATCTTTCGATATGCCGATATTACGTTCCACCAAAGCGGCATCGATACGATTTTGTCCCTCTTGTCTGCCTAACATCAGCTTATCCACTGCGCTGACAATAGCAGATAAGTCTGAGCCAAGCGCATCTGCCAAGAGCTTTGGAACGACCGGATCAATGGTAATAGATTCTCCTAATTCGTTTACTCGTTGACTGAGGTACGAACGAATCCACTCTTCCACTTTGTAGTCGCTGAGTTTCTCGCTCACCATCACTGCTCCAATCTTGTCGGCTTTCTTCCACCAGGACTGACGCTTGTCCGGAGTACCGTACTTATAGCAGATAACTAAAAGCGTTGACGGTTGTGGATTATCCAAATATAACGAGAGCGCTTCCCATTTCTTCAGTGCCTGTGCTTCCTTAACGATAACTATTTTGAGTCCGCCCATCATCGCAAATCCACGCGCCGCAGAGACAGCGGGAGCAATATCTAATCCTTGCAGGTCGCGGCCATAAACAATCGTCATATCGAATGCTTTCGATGCCTCATCTAAGACATTATTCTCTATATAGTCCGAGATACGGTCTATATAATACGGTTCGTCTCCGCATAATAAGTACACGGGCGCATACTTGCCGGCTTTAAGGCTCTTTTCTATTTGGTCAAAAGTCATCATTCTATCGTGTTCATGTCAAAAATATTCATACCAAAAGCCCTTTCAAAAGCATTGGATTGCCGCAAGGCATTTGCGCTGTCTAACACGGCTCCTTTATCCGACAACAGAAGAATACGGTCGCTCAAGTTAAGTGCAAGTTCCAACTCGTGAGTGGAGATGAGAATAGTCTTTCCTTGCTCATGCGCTAACCGTCTGAGCAGACGCAACACCATGATGCGATTAGGCAAATCCAGATGCGCAGTCGGTTCATCTAATAAGATGACAGAAGTCTGCTGCGCCAAGGCTTTAGCAATCAACACGCGCTGTTTCTCTCCATCAGAAAGGGAGTTAAAGAGTCTTGAGTCAAGCGAGGACATATTATCGCCAAACACTTCGCGCATAGACTCATCCACAATGCGTTCATCTTCCGAGGTGAGTGTTCCTAAAAACGACGTATAAGGATAACGACCCATTGCCACAACGTCACGAACAGAGGTGTTCTCCAAGTTCAATCGGTCGGTTAGAACCACTGCCACATCGTCAATCTTATATTGTCCTCCTAAAGCAGGTTGGAGTCCTGCCAGAGTGCGTAATAAGGTAGATTTACCGCAACCGTTACGACCAAGCATACAAACCATTTCGCCAGTATTGAGCGTCAGCGTCAAGTCGTGCTGCACGACCTTAGTGCCATAACCGATAGTGAGTTGTTGCAATATGATGGACGCCTGATTACTCATACGAATAAACGCGTTGTACGCGGCGGGAAACGGACGTCAGTATCTCGTACGTGATGGTGCCTAACTTGTTCGCTAATTCCTCCAAAGGCATGTGTTCTCCAAACACCTCAGCAATATCACCCGGTCGCGCGTCCGCTCCGGTGACATCAATCATCGCTTGGTCCATGCAGACATTACCAACGACAGGACAGCGTTTGCCACGAACCCAGACCTCGCCACCATAGTTGGAGAAACGGCGGTCAAAACCGTCAGCATAACCAATAGGAATAACCGCTATTACGCGATCTTCTTTAAGCGTAGTATGACGGCCGTAACCGATAGTCTCGCCTGCCTTGACGGTCTTAACAGAGAGAATGGTTGTTTCTAAGGTGCATACATTACGCAATTTAGCACCCGCGAACGAGAAACCATATAAGCCGATACCCAAACGGCACATATCAAACTGATAGTCACTGAAACGTTCTATGCCTGCCGAGTTGCAAATATGCTTTATAATCGGATACTGCAGTCCTGCTTTCAGTTCTTCGGCGCACGCATCAAAGTAGTGAATCTGTGATAGTGTGAACGCATCGAATTGCGGTTCGTCGCTTCCTGCTAAGTGCGAGAAGACAGATGCCACACGGACTGCTTTCGTCGAACCTAAACGCTCAATTAGCCACGGTATATCCTCTTTATAGAAGCCCAATCGGTGCATTCCAGAATCTATCTTCAAATGAATAGGCACATTCTCTAAGCCTTTTGCTTGAGCAGCCGCTATGACCGTCTTAAGCGATTGATGCGAATACACATTAGGCTCCAGGTTATTCTCTAAAATGAGATCCATCGCAGCCACTTCGGGGTCCATGATGATAATGGGCAACGTGATTCCGGCACGGCGTAACTCCACTCCTTCGTCCGCAACGGCCACAGCGAGGTAATCGACTAATCCGCTTGCCTGCAACGCTTTAGAAACTTCTACACTTCCTGCGCCGTAAGCAAAAGCTTTCACCATACAAGTGAGCTTCGTTTCAGGTTTTAGCAGGCTACGGAAATAGCGCACATTATCAATCAAAGCAGAGAGATTGACTTTAAGCACGGTCTCGTGGGTTTGGTGTAAGATACGACTAGATATTGTCTCTTCGTCATATCCAAGCGCACGCATCACAGCCGCACAAGTACGCACGTTCTGATGTGATGGGTCTTCGATGATAACAGGGCAGCGGCTGAATAGTTTCATTTTCTCTTCGCGCTTCTGCTCTAAAGACGCGAAGTTCTCGTCGTGCTCATGCCCAATATACGTAATGACGCCTATATTAGGTCGTATCATCGGCTCCAAACGCTCCATTTCACCTGGTTGTGAAATTCCGGCTTCAAAGATGCAAAGTTGTGGTTTAGACGGATTGGCTTGCTTTTGCGACTCAATCTGCCACACGGAAAGCGGAACTCCTATTTGCGAGTTAAAGGATTTAGGCGAACGGATAATGGAATAGTCATCTTTAAGCAGCTGGTACAGCCACTCTTTCACTACCGTTTTTCCATTGGAGCCGGTTATACCGATCACAACACCTCGGAACTGTGAACGGACAAAAGTGGCTAAGGCTTGCAAGGCTTCTACGGCATTATCGCGGATAAATACGCGCACGCCTTTCGCGTATAACTCGTCTATATACTTGGCGCCATCATTCTTAGCGGTTTTAATAGCAAAGAACATCGTCTGCTCAGGATGCGCACCAAATTGACGCGAATCCGTTAGCAGATAGCGAATATCTACATCCTTATCGGCACGATTATCTACCGCGCAAACACCTGCTAATATGCGACTTATCTCCGATACAAGCATGATTATTCTTGTCCTTGATTAGGCATAAGCAACAACAGTATTATGTATAGTAATAGGCCTGGGAAGGCTGCCGAAAAAAAGGTCAACACTACATAAACAACGCGGACCATAGTAGGGTCTACATCAAAATACTCTGCCAGACCGGCGCAAACACCGGCTAACATTTTGTTGTTACTACGACGCAATTTTTTCTGTTCCATAATTATTTTCAGTTAAAAACATTCATTACGTTAAAATAATCTTTACGCGGAAGCCGCGGGTGGTGGATTCCTCTATGAGTTCTTTGACCTTGGGCTGCAAGCTACTGCGAACATCCGCACTAAGAGGCGAATAGTCAGCATCTGATAGCGTTGTTCGGCTATCAAGTTGTTCACGAAACTATCTAATATAGCCAAAATCACGGCTGCAAAGTTACAACATTTTTTTTACATCCGCAAGTTTCTAAAAACAATTTAGAAAAAAAGTAGCAAATTTAGCGTTTTTTAGGTGGAAATTCAGAAAACGGAAATTATGGATGATAATGTGATACTGGAGAGTAAGTGCACCGACAGAATAAACAAAGAAGCCCTGAGACGAATCTCAAGGCTTCTGAAAGTGGCGGCTACCTACTCTCCCACAAATGCAGTACCATCGGCGTTGCTGAGC
>JAEDLW010000007.1:0-35375 GCA_016295035.1 Paludibacteraceae bacterium | reverse complement strand
AGAGTGAAAGAGTGAAAGAGTGAAAGAGTGAAAGAGTGAAAGAGTGAAAGAGTGAGGGAGGGAATGAGAGAGTGAAAGAGTGAAAGAGTGAGGGAGTGAGAGAGTGAGGGAATGAGAGAGTAAGAGAATGAAAGAATGAAAGAGTGAAAGAGTGAGGGAGTGAAAGAGTGAAAGAGTGAAAGAGTGAAAGAGTGAGGGAGGGTTAAGGGTGAGAGGTAAAAAAAAGAGAGCCGGGTGGCTCTCTTTTTGACTATTCACAGTCAAGCGAGGAGTTGAATTATTCAGCAGGCTCAACTTTGATGATAATATTATCGGATTTTTTACCGTCCTCAGTAGTGAGAGTAACAGTAGTTTTTCCTTCTGATAATGCTTTAACCTTAGTTCCGCTTACTATTTGAAGAATGTATTCGTCCGCAACAGTAGCTGTAACGTTTTTGTTCGTAGCATCAGCCGGTAGTATGGTATAAGGAATATCAAACTCTTGTCCGACTTTGATTGTTTTCACCGCCTCATTGCATGTAATGCTTTGCACAGCAGTTTTAACAACGACTACAACAGAAGCGTTATATGTTGCCACATTGAGTGTAACTTTTGTTTTACCAGCAGCGATAGCTTTGATGGTATTTGCGTCAATGATCTCAACAATAGCGGGATCGTCAGACGTAGCGGTTACATTCTTGTTGGTAGCGTTAGCAGGAGTGAATACACATGGGATGTTTAATTTTTCTCCTACGTTCATCCAAATACTATCTACAGCTATTTTGAAGTCACGCAGTGTAGTAGATATCACAGTTACGTCGTAAGAGCCTGTGAATCCACCATCTTCAGTAGTAAATGTGAGTGTAGCGGTACCAGGAGCGACGGTAAGGATGGTATCAGGAGTAAGCACTTTAACGACCTTAACATCGGAGCTAGTAACACTGACGTTTCTATTGGTTGCGGTAGCAGGACGAACAGCATAAGTACTATTGATGGCATACTTTAACTCACCCTCCAGTTTTTGGAACGAAGCAGGTGCCATTACTAATAGACCTCGTACGGGGATAGCTTCCACTTCAACGAGTATGTTTTTCTGCACTTGTCCGAGATAATCGGTAGCTGTAATAGTAGCAGATCCCACTTTGATAGCGTTGATGATACCCTTCTCGTTGATTGTAGCTACAGAATCATCTGACGAGGTCCAAGTAACGGATTTAAAGCTTGCGTTATCAGGCAAGACATTAGCATTGAGTGCCATCGATTTGCCAGGAACCATTTTAATACCATTTCCCACGATATATGTAGAATCCTCTTTACTGCATGAGAATAGAATATCAGTAGCTGCCACATTGTACACTTTAATTGTACAAGTAGCAGATTTGGATACGTCATCTCTAACTTTAGCGGTGATAGTAGCTGTACCTTCGTTAACGCCTTGAATTGAGCGCACGAACATAGACTCACTACCTCCAGCGAGAACGACGACGTTATCGTTAGAAGAAGACCATTCAATCCACGCTTCAGAATTTGAAGGTTGCACATTAAGAACGAGTTGGGCATATTTTGTAGCTTCAACTGTCACCTCGTCCTTTTCAAAGGAGAAGCTGTTTACCTTATCAGTTTTACATCCGACAAGGCAAAGTGCCGATATTAGTAGTACTAATGAAAACTGTTTACTCATAATTTATATCTGTCCAATTCGTTTTTTAAGTTATCGTAGGAGCACACGGGGCGTGTGCCCCTACGAAGATAGATAAATTACTCTGTGAAGATGAGTTGACGCTCGATAGCTTGCTCACCGTTCCATTTGAACTTAAAGGTAACTGTTGAGTAGGTCTTAGCAGCTTTGCAAGCGATGTTTCCACCTGTACCCTCTTGGAAGTTTTCAGGATCACCTGCGATTTCAACGCTACCCCAACCATAGTTAACATCCCAGCCATGGCTAACACGAACTTTGAACTCACCTTCTTGCATAGCAACGTTAGAAGCAGTAGCGACGTAAACGTCTCCCTCGTCAGTTCCATAAACGAGGTCAACATCGGTTTCCCATCCACCGACAGCAGTACCGATCAAGCTGTAGAATACTGTCTCTTTGTCGAGAGGTTCTCCGGCATAGATTGTGTCGAGCTCTTTCCATCCTTCAACTACGTCAACCGGTTCCAGAGACTCAGGCATAACGAGGTTATCAGTGAAGCCATCAACAATATGTCCATGGTGATCAGCGAAGCCAGGCTCACCCGGGAGTTGGAGCACGTATTTGTAAACGCAGTTAGCTTGAACGCCGTTAATAGCTGTGTAAGAACCATCAGGTTGTTTTGTCATGATGATTGGGCTTTCGTGTTGCCAATTTCCTTTACCATCGAGGTTTGTACCAGTGATACCGACAATAGTACCTTCCGGCAGAGCAACTGTGGTTTTCATAGTCCAAATAGCTGTACCGGCTGGATTTGGATTTACACATTCACTATTTTCCCATCCACCAATCTTAAGAGCGAGTACACCAGATTTTGTTCCAGCAGGGATATGGAATTGCGGGAGTGAAAGGTCTTTAGCGCCTTCGAGTGTGGTTTTTTCCTCGATGAGTTTTACTTTACGGCTCTTTCCTTGCCATGAACCATCGTCAGGATATTTCTGGCAAACGGCACCTTGCAAACCGTCAGAACCGAGTTTGAAAAGAGCAGCAAAGAAATCGCTGTTGTCTTCAACGCGTTCGAACTTGATAGCGTTTTCAGGAGCAGATGCAGGATCGTCAAGACCGATATAGGTATCTGCACCAGACCATTGGGAACCATCAAGGCTACCCTTCATGTAGATACCGTGGCACTCTTCTCCATCTGGAACTTGGATTAAGATCTTCACATAACCTTCAGGAACATCTTCCGATGTTGGTGGAACTTGTGTTTGATCATCAGATGGGTCAGAAGACGGTTTAGTTGGTTCTTCTTTCTTACAACCAATCATAGCGATTGTTGCGACAGCCATAAAGGCAAAAAATAATTTTTTCATACAAAAGATTTTTAATTAAGTTAGTAAATTGATTTATTTTGATATATAAGCGGAACTTATATATGTTTATTTATCGGTTGTATAACCAGGATTCTGCGTCCAGAGTCCTCCTGAGGTTTCAATCATCTTACGTGGGATTGGGAACCAATCATGGTGATTATCCTCAGCGGCTTTTTTGAACATCCATTCTCCTTTAGCATACTTATTGTATCGTATAAGGTCACGACGGCGCAGCATTTCCCAAGCGAATTCGCGTCCGCGTTCATCGAGGAGTTCGTCGAGGTCGAGTGAAGTATAAGCTGGAACTCCGGCACGCAGGCGAATCTTTTGGAAGTCAGGATTTGCGAGGAGGGCACTACATTTGTCATTCATTCCAGCTCTTAGAGCAGCTTCATACTGTGTATAGAGGACTTCGGCATACCGCATGAGGACGAAGTCATTCTCACAGTATTTGCATGCCCCTTGTTTGTCCACCTCATATTTAAGGAGTCGTGCGCCATCATTATGTGTTGCTTGTGTAAGCGATGTAACGACACTTGTTATGACAGCCGGAAGATTACCTTTATCGGTCATTTTCAAGACATCGACGCCATTTTTGTCATAAACGGGTCCGAGGAACCATCCCCATCCATCGCAAGCAAGTGTACCACGAATAGAGTCACATGGTCCACGTCTGTCTACGCCAATTTGGTAGCGGTGCAAGAAATCAGTAGGCGCGCAGAATCCGTTCCATGGTTTCTCTAACATATTCCAGCACGTATTGTGGCAATAGTTAAGAGTCAACAAAGTGATACGCAGTTTATTAGCCATTTTACCTGCTGCATCACGATAGTCGAAGTTCGCATTACCATCTTCCACGATGACGAAGATATTCTCGAGTGAGTTTTCGTTACGGATTTTGAAGTTGGTAAAGAAGTCATCTTCAATTTTATAGGATTTGGAGTCAATAACGATTTGGCATGCTTCTACTGCTTTTTTGTAGAAATCTTGCTCTGAAGAGATGCCTTCTATGCCACAGTTAGCAGGTGTTACGCCTAATGACGGTGCATTGAGATAGAGACGAGCGAGGAGGGTATACGCCATACCTTGTGAGCAACGTCCGTAGTTTTCAACACGATTTTTTTCAGTAATAACTGGAAGGTTTGGAGCCTCAGTTTCCAAGCATGTTACGAGTTTGTTCCAAATTTCCCAAGTTTCACTTTGTGGTACGGAAGCGGAAGAGTAGTTATCCAGATATGGGATACGTCCGAAGGCGTCAAACAAAGTGTAATAGTAGTATGTACGGAGTACCTTGAGTTCGGCGGTAAATTGTGCATAAACAGCAGGATCCAAGGTTTCTTTAATACCGTCCAGCTGACTAAGGATTTTGTTACAGAGCACAGCACCTGCATTGGAGTATTGCCAAACGAACTCAAAGCTGAGGTCGTTAGCTGTCCATGAGTGGTCGTTGAATCCTTTCCAGTAGCCATCATCGTTCCAGTCGTTACCAGGAACGCGAACGGGGTTAACGCACTCGTCAGAGGAGATGGTAGTAATACCCCAATATCCCCAGTGATCATGCAACCACTTTACTTCAGCGTATGCTTGTCCAACGACTTTAGCAACGTTATTCGGGTCAGACAGCATTTCGTCAGCGGTAGGTTGTCCATATACTTCTTCCTCAAGCATATCTTTACAACCGTTGAAAGAAAGCGCTGTAAGAGCGATTATGCTAATAACAAATATTTTTTTCATATTCATCTAATATTTAATCAGTTATACAATTATTAGAAGAGCGTTAAATTAAGGCCGAACATTACGTTACAAACGGTAGGATAGAATCCAGCTCCATCAATACCCGGACCCCAAACATCCGATGTATTTACCTCTGGATCCTGTCCTGAGTATTTACTGATTGTAAAGACATTTTCAGCCGTAGCGTGGAGACGCAACGATTGTACGTACTTTGATTCCGGGAACCGGAAAGTATAACCAACGGTTATGTTATCTAATTTGAGGTATGAACCATCCTCGAGATAGTAGTCAGAGAAGACACCTTGACGATAAGCACCTGTTCCATCAGCAAGTCCTTTGACATCTTTCATAAAGACGTTCATACCTTGTGATGATTGCGGACCATATGCCCAGCGTTTTACGTTTAGGACATCGTTGCCAACGACACCGCGGAAGAAGAGATTAATATCGAGATCTCTCCAACGAATGTTGTTGTTCCAACCATAAGTCATAATAGGTTGTGCACGTCCAATTATTTGTTTAATCGGTTCGCCATTCTTATCGCACTCATAAGTAAGCGAACCATTTGGGTTGACACTTACGACTTTTAATCCGTAGAATGAGCCAACAGATTCTCCTTCAACGATTTTCTGTGTATTCACACCTTGAAGACCATTTTCACCTACGCCACCGGTTAACATCTCGGAGTAATTAAGTTGATAGGTTTCTCCGTTGAGTGTTACGTCACCGGTGAGTTTTTTCAACTTATTATCGTTGAATGCCATTGTCCAAGTAGATGTCCACTCCCAGTTTTTTGTTTTCACCGGAACGCCGGTCAAAGCGAGCTCGAGACCCATGGAAGTAATTTCGCCACAGTTAGCAAGAAGTTTGTTATATGGGAACGGAGGAGTTGGTACATCGTAGTCCCAAAGCAGGTCTTTGGTATCACGATAATAGAGGTCCAAGTTACCATTCAAGCGGTTATCAAGCGTAGCGAAGTCAATACCGAGGTTATACTCAAATTTTCTTTCCCAACGGAGATCCGGGTTGGCATTACGTGCAACCGTATACGTGGTAATCCATTCGTTATTATACCAGAAAGAACCACCATTTGTGAGGAGTTGTTTTGACATAAGGTCGCTATTTAAGTCGTTACCGGTGATACCGAAACCGAAGCGGACTTTAAGGTCATTACACCAATCTTGATCACGCATGAAGTCCTCACCCTTGATGCGCCATCCTACGCTGGCAGCAGGGAACCATCCCCATTTGTTATTTTCACCGAAACGAGAAGAACCTTCAGCACGGACAGATGCAGACAGGAGGTATTTCTCATTATAGTTATAGTTCACACGCAGGAATCCAGAAGCCAGCGTATGTGATGAACGATACGAACCGATATTCATAAATGATTTATCCGTTTTACCGTCATACATCGAATAATACTTATAACTATTGGTTGGGAATCCAGCATTCTCCATGTTTGATCCATCATAATAGAAGTGTTGGTACGAGAAACCAAGCACCGCAGTTAATGTGTGTCCGCCCCATTGACCAGCATAATCTACTGTAGCCTCATATAACTGATTGAAAGAAAGGCTGTTACTACGTGTAGCCTTACCAGCTTCTTGTAAATCAGTATCATAAAGTTGGGAACAATAGTAGTAGTTGTAATTATCTGCCTCTTCCAAAGCAGCGAAAGCGTTGATTTTGAGGCCAGGAACAGGTTTGATATCCACAGTTGCCTTAATAGATCCACGGAAGGCGTTACCATTTTGATTACTTTCTTTCTGGTCCATAGCAGCGATTGGGTTATATTGACCGGAACCACTAGGCAAGAAATAATTTGACAACGTAGCACCATCATAGAGAGGATACGTAGGATTCAGAATAACAGCTTGTTTCATATCACCGCAGAAATAGTTGTTTTTGTAGTGAATGTAGGACAAGTCATATTGTAATTTCAGCCATCCTTGCAGAGCCTTTTGATCGGCTGCGAACTTAGCGATAACTTCTTGACGGTCATTATTGTTTGCAATACCTTCCGCATACTTATAGTTAATTGAAGCTCGGTAGCCAAAATTTTTAGTAGTACCAGAGATTGCGATATTGTGATTTGTGGTTACAGCTGCTTTTCTAAGAGTAAGATCCAACCAATCGGTATTGAATTTTTGTCCAGAGCCATCATCATAAATGGAAGGAATAACCTTTCCGCCAGACAACTCCTCTAAATTACGGTATTCTTCAGGTGTTGCAAAACCCATTTTTTTACGAGGTGCGGATACTGAAACATACCCCGAGTATTCTACAGTAGCTTTTCCACATTCAACGCCGTCAGCCTGCTGTGCGCGTTTGGTGGTGATAAGGATTACACCGTTGGTACCACGTGTACCATAGATAGCGGCAGCGGAACCGTCCTTGAGAACATCCATAGACGCGATGTCTTCAGGTGCGATATTGGCGATATTGTCGGTAGGAATACCGTCCACGATGTATAGCGGAGCCGTACCTGCACCTTTATCCAAGGTTGAGAAGCCACGAATTTGGATGGAGTATCCCCCTTGTGTTGGGTCGCTACTTGTTTTAGCGATGTTCAGACCAGCAACCTTTCCTTGCAAAAGTCCCACAGGGCTGGATTTTACACCGGCATTGAAGTCCTCTGCTTTCACGGAAGCAACAGAACCGGTCACCTCTTTTTTCTTCTGCGAACCGTAACCAATGGCTACGACCTCTTGAATCTCATAGGAGTCCTCTTTCAACTGAACCTTCATGCCGTTCTTAGCGGCAACGGTCTGTGCTTGGAAACCCATGTAGCTGAATTGGAGTTCAGCACCTTCAGGTACGTTCAATTCGAAGTTACCGTCAAAGTCCGTTATCACACCGTTGGTTGTACCCACCTGGAGTACACTGGCGCCGATAATAGGCTCGCCGGTAGATGCTTCATAAACAGTACCACGGATTTGAGCCTGAGCCTGTGCAGCAAACAGCACGGCTACAGTCATCAAAACGAGCGATAAAAGTTTGTGTTTCATCATGTAGATAATTAAATTATTTGAAATTTGATATTTGGAATTTGTTATTTTCCTTCTTTAATAAACGCTACGCATATAGCACCGAGGACGAGGAGAGCAGCGGCTACGACCAACATGCCCACCTGCGCGCCTGCGCATATGTATTTAAGGAGAAGGCCTCCGCAGAGCGCTGCAACGATTTGCGGGATGCAAATGGTGCAGTTAAAGAGTCCGAGGAGAGCTCCCATGTGTTTGCTACCGGAGATAGCGTTAGTAATGATTGTGAACGGCAGAGCGAGCATTGCAGCCCAAGCAGCACCGATAAGCAGATAGCTGAGCCAGAGGACGTATTGGTTATGCACGAACATAACCGAAGCAAATCCGATAGCACCGACGATAAGGGATATAGCGTATGCTCCTTTATTACCGAACCAGTGCTCAAGTTTAGGCAAGAAAGCCGCCCAAAGGAGTGAGCCGACAGCTTGTACGCAGAAGACCACTCCAACCCAGTTACCGGCCTGTTGGAAAGCCTCGTGTGCTGCGGAAGCGCCGTCCCAACCGAAGCAGTTACCAGCAATAGCGCCGTTGGAGTATGTCCACATATACATGAAAGCAGCCCAGCAGAAGAACTGCACAAGACCGACGGTGATAAAGGCGCGGACGATACGACCGGTGATATTTTCACCCGCTTCGGCGGTATCTTCGTTCTGCTTATTGAGTCCGTGGAACTCGGCATACTCTTTCGGATCCATCTCCTCTACCACGAGGAAAGTATAGAGTGAGCAGAGAATAAGAATAGCGGCACCTACGTAGAAGGACCACTTAACGGAATCAGGCACAACGCCCTCAGGGGCAGTATTCGCAATACCAATCCACGTGAAGAATATGGGGAAGAGGTAACCTACGACGGATCCGGCGTTACAAAGAGCGGATTGAATGGCATAGGCTGTACCTTTCTGCTTTTCATTAACCATATCGCCGACCATCATTTTAAAGGGCTGCATAGCGATATTAATAGAGGTATCGAGGAACATAAGGGACATGAGTCCGAACCACATGGCAGAATTAAGGCCCAACCAGACGCGTTGCTCAAAGGAGAAATCTCCTGCATTAGGCAGCAGAATCATCACAGCTACAGCGATTAAAGCACCAATAAGGAGGTAGAATTTACGGCGTCCAAAGAACTTACCAAACCAAGTTTTATCAGAGAGGATACCGATAATCGGTTGCACAATCATACCCATCAACGGAGGGAGAATCCAGAAGAAAGAAAGTTGGTGCGGATCGGCACCGAGTGTTGCAAAAATACGGGAAATATTAGCCGATTGTAAGGCGTATGCTATCTGCACTCCGAAGAAGCCAAAACTAAGGTTAAACAGTTGGCCGATTGACAAATCCCTTTTATCCATGGATACTAAATTTAAGTTTGACGCTGCAAAATTACTACAAAATATTTATATACGCAAAAGAAAAATCATTTTTTTGCATTTTTTTCATTAAAAAATTTGCAGATACATTTTTTTTCCTTATCTTTGCACTAATTTTTGGGAAAATATGTTAAAACATTAGGCTCGAACCTTAGACATTATGACAAGACATGAAGAATTAATTGCTGCGCTGCAGCACCATTTTGGGTTTGACTCATTTAAGGGTAATCAGGAAGCTATCATCAATAATGTGATGGATGGCAAGGACACGTTTGTGCTGATGCCAACCGGAGGCGGCAAGAGTTTGTGCTACCAGTTACCATCGTTGCTAATGGATGGTATGGCGATTGTTATCTCGCCATTAATTGCGTTGATGAAGAACCAGGTGGATGCGATGCGCAATTTCTCTGAAGAGGACGGAGTGGCTCATTTTATCAACTCATCGCTCAGTCGTCCAGATATTGCTGCTGTGAAGGAGGATGTACTGGCAGGAAAGACGAAGTTGCTGTATCTGGCTCCGGAATCGCTGAACAAGGACGAGAATGTGGATTTTCTGCAGGGTGTGAAGATATCGTTCTACGCGGTGGATGAAGCACATTGTATTTCGGAATGGGGACATGATTTTCGTCCGGAGTATCGTCATATTCGTTCGATGGTAGAGCGTATCGGTAAAGCGCCCATTATCGCGTTGACCGCAACAGCTACGCCCAAAGTGCAGCACGACATACAGAAGAACCTGGACATGTTGGACGCCACGATTTTTAAGTCGAGTTTCAATAGGCCGAACCTGTATTATGAAGTGCGTCCGAAGACGGATGATGTGGATAAGGACTTGATACGTTTCATTCGTCAGATGGAAGGCAAGTCGGGTATTATCTATTGTTTGGCTCGTAAGGAAGTGGAAGATTTGGCGAAGACGCTGCAGGTGAACAATATCAACGCTCTACCCTACCACGCAGGAATGGATGCGCCGACGAGAACCAAGAACCAAGATGATTTTCTGATGGAGAAATGTCAGGTGATTGTGGCGACGATAGCGTTCGGAATGGGTATTGACAAACCGGACGTACGATTTGTGGTGCACTACGATATTCCGAAGAGTCTGGAAGGTTACTACCAGGAGACCGGTCGTTCGGGTCGTGACGGCGGCGAAGGACTGTGTATCTGTTTCTACAGTCCGAAAGATATCGAGCGTCTGCGCAAGTTCCAGCAAGGTCGTCCGGTAGCGGAAGTGGAGATCGGCAACCAGTTGCTTTTTGAGACGCAGAGTTACGCCGAGTCCACCATATGCCGCCGCAAGTTGCTGCTGCACTATTTCGGCGAAGACTACACGCAAGACAACTGCGGCATGTGCGACAACTGCCGCAAGACGTATAAGATGGTGGATGCCGCGGAGTTATTGGGTATTATATTGGAGACCGTACAACTGCTGAATGAGAAGTTCAAGGCGGAGCATATCGTAGATATACTTAAGGGTTCGCACACGGCTGCTGTGCAGAGTTACAAGCACAATGAATTAGAGAACTTCGGTGCTGCGGAAGACGAAGAAGAGTCCACGCTGCACGCTATTATCCGTCAGGCGATGTTGAGCGGTTATTTGATCAAGGATATCGAATCGTACGGCGACTTGAAACTCACGGCAGAAGGGCGCAAGTACCTGAAGCATCCGTCTAAGTTCGAAGTACCGATTGAGGTGAAGAACGATGATGACGACACGATTATTGAAGCCGGTGCCGGTGGTTGCGCTGCCGCTGACGATGTGCTATTCTCCATTCTGAAGGACGTGCGCCGTAAGTTGAGCAAGAAGATGGATGTGCCGCCGTTCGTTATCTTCCAAGACCCGAGTTTGGAAGCGATGGCGACATCGTATCCAATCACGATGGAAGAGTTGCAAAATATCCCAGGTGTGGGTGCCGGCAAAGCCAAACGTTATGGCGAAGAGTTCCTGCGCGTTATCAAAGAATATGTGGACGAAAATGAGATTATCCGTCCGGAAGACCTGCGCGTGCGAACGGTTGCAAAGAACTCGGCACGCAAAATCAGTATTATTCAGGCTATTGACCGCCGCGTAGCATTGGACGACTTAGCGGAGAGTATCGGTATGTCGATGGAAGAGATGCTGGAAGAGATTGAGGCCATCGTGTACAGCGGCACCAAACTCAACATCGGTTATTTCATTGACGAAGTAGTTGATCCGGACGAGAAAGAAGAGATTTATGACTACTTCCGCAACGCGGAAAACGACAATATCAAACTGGCTATGCAAGAATTGGGCGAAGATGACTACGACGAGTTGCACGTGCGTTTGGTACGTATTAAATTCCATAGTGATTTAGGGAATTAACGTTTAGAGTTTAGCGATTAGCGTTTAGTGATTAGGGAGATAGATATCATTAGTTTGGGTTGCTCAAAGAATTTGGTGGATACGGAGCGGCTGATGAGGCGGATGGAAGATGCCGGCTATGTGTGCCATTTTGACCCGGAGCAGCCGAAAGCACCGATATTGGTGATTAACACTTGCGGCTTTATCGGCGACGCCAAAGAGGAAAGCATCAACACCATTCTCGCCAATGCGCTGCGCAAGAAAGCCAAGACTTATCGTCTGGAACGGTTGTATGTAATGGGGTGCCTAAGCGAACGGTACAAGAAAGAGTTGCCGGATGAAATACCGGAAGTGGACGGCTGGTTCGGGAAGTTTGATTTTATGGGGATAATAGAGGAATTAGAAAACGGAGGAGACTTAGGATGCCCAAGCATAGAGAGACATATCACGACGCCGAGCCATTACGCTTATTTGAAGATATCAGAAGGCTGCAACCGGATGTGTTCCTACTGCGCGATACCGCTGATAACGGGCAGACATGTGTCACGTCCGATGGAAGAACTGATTCGCGAGGCTGAGTGGTTGCGCGATCAAGGAGTGAAAGAGCTGAATGTGATTGCGCAGGATCTGTCCAGTTACGGATTGGATTTGTACAAAGAGCACAAGTTACCGGAATTGGTGGAACGGCTTGCAGGTATTGAGGGAATACGGTGGATACGGTTGCATTACGCCTACCCTACGGACTTTCCGGAAGAATTATTAGACGTGATGGCGCGGCATGACAATGTGTGCAAGTACCTGGACATTGCCTTACAACACTGCACGACGCACATGCTGAAGAAGATGCGGCGACATATCAATCGCGAAGAGCAGGACGCACTGATTAAGCGTATCCGTGAGCGCGTACCGGGTATCTGTTTACGGACCACTTTGATGGTTGGTCATCCCGGCGAGACGGAAGAAGATTTTGAAGAATTGAAACATTGGGTACGCGAGATGCGTTTTGACCGTATGGGAGCGTTTGCCTATTCGGATGAGGAAGGGACCTATGCGAGCAGACATTATCTCGACGACATATCGGACGAAGTAAAGCAGCGCCGATTGAGTGAGTTGATGGCTATCCAGCAAGATATTTCAGCAGAACTAATGGCAGAGAAAGTGGGAAAGAAGCTGGAGGTGGTGATTGACCGAAAGGAAGACGACTTGTGGATAGGAAGAACAGAGTTTGATTCGCCGGAAGTGGATTGTGAAGTACTGATTGAGGATGCAAAGGAACTACAAATTGGAGAATTTTATACAGTAATGATAACCAAAGCGGAGGAATTTGACCTCCACGGAAAAGTATGCTAACGAAAGATCTAATTGCCGAAATTGCAGCTCAAACAGGTATGACGAAACGTCGTACAGAAGAGTTGCTCGACGCTACCACAAGCGTTGTGGTAGAAAAATTATTGCATGGTCAATCTGTACAATTACAGGGCCTTGGCTCGTTGGAAATCAAAGAGAAAAGTGCGCGTATTGTGATGCACCCCAAGACCGGAGAACGGACGACTGTTCCTGCTAAGAAGCAACTGGTTTTGCGTCCAACAGCAAGTATTAAAGAATTGTTAAACGGAGCAAATTAAGGAGGTAGTTATGGAAAAAATTACTTGGAGTGAATTGCGCAAAGCAATTGCAGAGCGTATTAACGCTGACGAGAAAGAAGTGGCTACTTTCATGAACGCCCTCGTGCCGACTATCACAAAAGCCTTGCGCGAAGAGCGTCAGGTAAGGATAGCGAACTTAGGAACATTCAAGTTGCAGAGTATCGCTCCTCGCAAGAGTGTGAATGTGGCAACAGGTGAGTCCTTCACCTTACCGGGCTACGAAAAGCTGGTATTTGCTCCGGAATCTTCTATCAAGGAGTTACTGGGCAATCCGAAAGCTTCACCGGTAGACGACGAGATTACGCCGCTCAAGAAATTAGGCGCACAAGCAGACGAGATTGTGGATATTCTTGGCGATTTAGGTCAAGGACCCAAAGCGGCTGCGGAAGAGCCGAAAGTAGAAGAACCAAAAGTTATTATTGAAGAACCGAAATTGGAAGAACCCAAAGTGGAAGAGCCGAAGGTTGTTATCGAAGAGCCGAAGCCGGAACCACAACCCATAGTGGCTGAGCCTATTATCCTAACATCTACAAAGAAAGAGGAAAAAGAGAAGAAAGGCGGTCGCACATGGCTTGTTGTAGGCATCACGGTGCTTATTTTTGCCCTCCTATTGGCCGCAGCCTTCCTATTCGTAGGTAACCGCTTTATCAAGTGGGTAGAGAATCTGCACAACAAAGCAACGCAAACGGAAGTTGTAGAGCCGGTCAATTCAGATCAGACGACGGATGTAATGGAGCCGACCGACAACGCAGAAACTATTGAACCGCAACAACCTGCCAAGGCCAAGAGTAATCTGCCTTATCCGTACGAGTTCAAAGAGTTTATCGGTACGGAGCGTTTGAGCGAAGGTAGTCGTTTGGCATTATTGGCTCGCAAGTACTACAACGAAACAGATATGTGGGTATTCATCTACGAAGCCAACAGAAAGACTATTCCGCATCCGTCAGATATACCTGTCGGCACGAAGATTCGTCTTCCGAAGATTCCTCGTGAATTACGCGATTTAAGCAATCCGGAGACGCGTCAATTAGTGGATGAACTGATTGTGAAATACAAAGCCCTATAACGGACAACTATATCCATATTAGAGGGGCTCGCACGCACAACCTAAAGAACATAACGGTAGATATACCGCAGAATAAACTGGTTGTGGTGACTGGTGTGAGCGGTAGCGGCAAGTCGTCGCTGGCTTTTGATACGCTCTATGCGGAAGGTCAGCGGAGGTATGTTGAGAGCTTGAGTGCATACGCACGCCAGTTCTTAGGTCGAATGCAAAAGCCGGATGTGGACTTTATTGAAGGTATCCCTCCGGCGATTGCCATTCAGCAGAAGGTGACTAATCGCAATCCGCGCTCAACGGTGGGTACGGTAACAGAGATATACGACTACTTGAAGCTTTTATTCGCGCGTGTGGGTCATACGTACTCGCCCATTAGTGGAGACGAGGTGCGTAAGCACACTGTGCGCGATGTGGTGGACGCTATGATGGAACAACCTAAAGGAAGTCGCGTGTACTTATTGGCGCCTATTCTGCTCGGCAGCCGCAGCATCGAAGAGCAGATGCGTATATGGATGTCGGAAGGTTTTTCTCGCTTATGGCGTAAAGGGGATGTAATTCGCATTACCGAGACAACCCAAGACCGTATAACCGATATTGACAAGGATACGTACTTGCTGGTGGACCGCATTGTGACCGACGGCGAACAAGCTACTGCCAACCGTTTTGCAGACTCCGTACAAACGGCTTTCTTTGAAGGACACGGTTCGTGCAATTTGCATATCCAGACAGGCGAGGACAAGAAAGAACTATTTTTCTCAGAACATTTTGAGGCGGACGGTATATTATTTCAAGAACCAAGCGAGCATCTATTCGATTTCAACAACCCGGTAGGAGCTTGTCCGGCATGTAACGGCACCGGCCAGACAGTAGGTATTGATCCGGACTTGGTAGTTCCTGACAAGTCGCTGAGTATTTACGATGGAGCTATCGTATGCTGGCACGGAGACAAGATGGGCGAATGGAACAGACAGCTCATCATGACAGCCAGTGAGTTTGATTTCCCGATTCATACGCCCTATTATGCCCTAACGCCAGAGCAAAAGAAACTGCTATGGACAGGCAATGATTATTTCAAGGGGTTGAATGCTTTCTTTAACGAGTTGGAGCATAAGCAAAACAGCATACAGAACAAGGTTATCCTTGCACGTTTCCGCGGCAAAGCTATCTGTCCGGAATGCGAAGGTAACCGTTTGCGTCCTGCAGCCGAATACGTAAAAGTAAACGGCAAGTCCATTAGCGAAATATGCGCCATGCCGCTCAGTCAATTGAGTGTGTGGTTCGACACTTTACAACTGAACGAACAGGAGACAGCAGCCGCCAAACAACTGCTGATAGAGATTCGCTCACGGCTGCATTTCATGGAAGATGTGGGACTGAGTTATCTGACTCTCAGCCGCTTGAGCAATTCGCTGTCAGGAGGTGAAAGCCAGCGAATCAGTTTGGCCAAATCGCTGGGCAGCAGCCTTGTGGGGTCACTCTATGTATTGGATGAACCGAGTATAGGGCTTCACCCACGAGATACAGCCAAGTTGATTCATGTGCTACAGGAGTTGCGTGACTTAGGCAACACGATTGTTGTGGTGGAACACGACGAGGACATTATTCGCGCAGCGGATTACATCATAGAGATTGGTCCCGGTGCAGGACGTCACGGCGGAGAGATTTGCTATCAAGGCGAGTCCAAGGATCTGCATTTTACCTACCAAGTGCCGCAGTTCCGTCGTCCGTGGCATAATTACATCGAATTACACGGGGCCTGTGAAAACAACCTGAAGAATATTAACGTGAAGTTCCCGCTCAACGTGATGACTGTTATAACCGGCGTAAGCGGAAGCGGCAAGTCGTCGTTAGTGAGCAAAGTGTTATACCCTGCCCTGAAGAAGTATTACGGCGGTGTAGCAGAGCGTACCGGTGATTACGGCAGCATAAGCGGCAGTACCCATTTGGTGAAAGATATAGAGTTTGTGGACCAACAACCACTTAGTCGGTCATCCCGCTCCAATCCGGTTACTTACCTGAAAGCATACGACGAGATACGCAAACTATACGCTGAGCAGCAATTATCCCAACAGATGGGCTTTACGCCGGCGCATTTCTCGTTCAATACACCAGGAGGACGGTGCGAAGAATGTCAAGGCGAAGGCACCATAACGATCGAAATGCAATTTATGGCTAACATAACCATCGAATGCGACCACTGCCACGGCAAGCGCTTCAAACAAGATGTGCTGGATGTGCAGTATCGCGGCAAATCCATTTACGATGTACTGACGATGACGGTGAATCAGGCCATAGACTTTTTCAGTGATGACCCGAACTGTAAGAAGATTGTGCAACGCCTCCAACCCCTGCAGGATGTAGGCATCGGTTATGTTCAGTTAGGTCAGTCTTCCTCTACCCTATCCGGCGGTGAGAGCCAGCGCGTTAAGTTAGCGTCTTTCCTCGCACAGGAGAATGCTCATCCGACTATTTTTGTGTTTGATGAACCGACAACCGGTTTGCATCACTCCGATATAGATATCTTGCTCAAAGCTCTCAATGCACTGATTTCGAAGGGACATACAGTGATTGTTATTGAGCACAACGCAGCTGTTATCGCAGCAGCTGATCATGTAATAGATTTAGGTCCGGAAGGCGGCGACGAAGGCGGACGTATCGTTTTTGAAGGCACACCGGAAGGGCTGATGAAATGCGAAAAGAGTTATACAGGACAATATTTTAAACACATATATTATGATGCTAAAAACTAAAATGAAAGAACTTCGTCATTCCGACATGCTCTCTCACGTTTCAGGACTCGGTTATTTACCCCGTTGGGCCGTGCTGTTGCTGGATGTATTCATTTGTATGACGGCGTATTGGGTAAGTCTGCTTATTGGTAAGGGCGTGTTTGCGTATCAAGAACTGGGCAGGGACACCAGTCTATGGCTACAATGTGTAAGTACGTTAGGAGTTCAAATTATCTGTTTCTGGATTTTCCATACTTATTCCGGCATTTTGCGGTATTCCACGTTTGTAGACACGCTCAAGATTTTGCTATCCGTTTTTCTTGCAGGCGCTATCTTGCTATTGACAAACTATGTTATATTTGCAGTCACCGCGCAAAAATACTTCCTTAACACGGCCATCATCATTTATATCTTTGTTGCTTTTGTACTACTCTTCTGTTTACGAGTAGGCGTCAAGACTATCTACGAGACTATTCGGCAATCGGCAGGCAATCCGAAAGTGCTTATCTACGGCACGAAAGCTGCCGGAATTGCCATTGCCAAGATGCTGCGCAGTGCAGGTAATACGCCTTACCGTCCCGTCGGATTTATTACGGACGCTAACGACCGCCATCATTTCCAGTTAGTGGGGATGAATGTCTTCCCGCTGAACGAGAAACTGATTGAATACATGCAAGCCCGCAATATCTGCAATGTGATTGTTTCACCGATTAAGATGCAGGAGATTAACCCTGCAAAGGATTTACAACTGCTGATTGATAACAATATTCATATTCTCACCACTCCGTATTTTACTGAGTTCGAGAGTATGTCCGAGCAGAATGCCAAACGAATGGTGCGTATTGATGCCATTCAAATCGAAGATTTGCTGGAGCGTCCGTCTATCCAAATCAACACGGAGAACGTCCGCAATATCATCAGTAAGAAAGTGGTGATGGTGACGGGTGCAGCAGGTAGTATCGGCAGCGAATTGGTTCGTCAAGTGCAGAATTACAACCCGAAAGCCATTATCTTACTTGAGCAAGCGGAATCTCCGTTGCACGATCTCAAACTGGACCTGAGCAATACGTTCCCAAACACACGATTCATTCCTGTTATCGCCGATGTACGTAACCGTGAACGCATCGAAGAAGTGTTTGCCGATTTTCGTCCCGATGTTGTTTATCATGCTGCTGCATACAAACATGTGCCGCTGATGGAGAGCCACCCGAACGAAGCCATCCGCGCTAATGTATTGGGAACAAAAAATATGGCCGATATGGCAGTGAAATATGGTGTGGAACGCTTTGTGATGATTTCCACGGACAAGGCCGTTAATCCGACCAATATCATGGGTGCCAGTAAGCGTATTGCGGAGATTTACGTGCAATCACTCTTCAAGCAACTCCAAAAAAATAATCCTAATTGCACGAAGTTTATCACCACTCGTTTCGGTAACGTGCTGGGCTCTAACGGAAGCGTTATTCCGTACTTCAAGAAACAGATTGCAGCCGGTGGTCCTGTTACGGTGACGCATCCGGATATCATACGTTACTTCATGACCATTCCTGAAGCATGCTGTCTGGTGATGGAAGCCTCTACGTTGGGCAACGGCGGTGAGATATTTGTGTTTGACATGGGTCATCCTGTTAAGATTCTCGACCTGGCGAAAAACATGATTCGTCTTGCCGGATATATACCCGGAGAAGAGATTCCAATTGTGTTTACCGGCTTGCGTCCGGGAGAGAAACTCTATGAGGAGTTGCTGAACCAGAAAGAAACCACTATTCCGACCAATAACGAAAAGATTATGGTGGCACGGGTTCGCGAATTCCCATTCGAGAATGTCAGTAAGAATATTGACCAACTCATTGAACTCACAGCACACAACAAACCGTTTATGACGGTACAGAAGATGAAAGAAATCGTTCCTGAGTTCATTAGTAAGAACTCTGTTTACGAACAATTAGACAAATGATTAGCTACTTCTATTCACATCCCTATTTAATCGGTTTGGTCTCGTGCTTATTGGCCTTGGCTAGCATGCCGTTTGTCATCCAGATTGCGAAGAAGAAGAACTTTGTTGTGCGTCCCAACAAGCGCATGAGCCACGTGGGTGATATTCCTAATATCGGCGGGTTAGCTATTTGTTTTTCATTCCTACTGAGTTACATGGTCTTTGCCTACAATGCTTTTCAGGAAGCGCAGTTTTTGCTTATCGGCGTCTTCGCAATTGTAGCTATCGGCTTCACAGACGATATCCTTGTGCTTTCACCGTTCACGAAACTAATTGGTGAATCATTAGCCAGTATCGCACTTATTGGTTTTGCGGATATCCGTATCACTCACTTACACGGATTATTCGGTATTAACGAGATTGGTATTGTACCGAGTTATATCATTTCGCTGTTCATCATCATCACCATCATCAACTCCATCAATCTCATTGACGGTGTAGACGGATTGGCAAGTGGTTTAGGCATTATCTATTGTCTTTTCTTCGCTATCTATTTCCTGTTGGTAGGCGAAACGAACTGGGCTATACTCAGTATCTGCCTTATCGGTGCGCTGATGGTGTTTTTCTTTTACAATGTTTTCGGCAAGAAGCAGAAAATATTTATGGGTGATAGCGGCAGTTTGTTACTCGGATATATGTTAGCTGCGTTTGTCTTCCATTTCTGCGAGATCAACGCTTATCAGCAAGTGCCGGAAGCGTTCATAATGTCAGCAGCTCCGGCCGTTTGTATTTGCGTACTCAGTATTCCGTTATTCGATATGCTCCGAGTATCACTATCACGTATCAGGCACCATCGTTCACCATTTCAAGCAGATAAGAACCATATTCATCACTTGCTCTTACGTTGTGGTCTCACCCACTTGCAGACAACGGCCGTTCTACTGGCTAAATCCCTGCTATTAATCGGTCTCGGCGTTCTCGGACGCAATTGGAACATGTGGCTTCTCGTAGCAGTAGATTTTTCCATTAGTGCCTTATTCACGATAATCATCAAACTTATTATCGACAAAAAAGATGCTTAGTATCGATCACCTCAGTATAGAATTCTCGTCACGCCCCATTTTGGACGATATCTCTTTCTTAGTCAACAAGAAAGACCGTATCGCCTTAGTGGGTAAGAACGGAGCCGGAAAAACGACTCTACTCCGACTTATAGCAGGCGAGTATCACCCTACTGAAGGTACGATTTCTAAGGACGCGGACCTCACCATCGGTTATCTTCCGCAAGTCATGCTCTTCACGGACCAACGCACACTTCGCGAAGAAGTAATGACCATTTTCCACGGCGAAGATGAAGCACGCTTCATCGCGGAAATGGATAGAACGATTATAGGTTTAGGCTTTGAGCGCAAGGACTTTGACAGGCCGTGCAGCGAGTTTTCCGGAGGATGGAGAATGCGCATCGAGTTGGCCAAGATTCTCCTTCGTCACCCTGACTTACTGTTGCTTGACGAGCCAACAAACCACCTCGACATAGAGTCTATTCAGTGGTTGGAGAATTTTCTCAAAACGAGCCAAAGTGCCGTTATTGTTGTCAGTCACGACCGCGCATTTATTGACAATGTCACCAATCGCACGATAGAAATTACATTGGGACGCATATACGACTATGACGTCAATTATTCCAAGTTCGTTGTTCTGCGTCAGGAGCGCCATGAGCAACAGGTACGCGCTTTCATGAACCAGCAGAAGATGATTCAGGAGACGGAAGATTTCATTGAGCGCTTCCGCTATAAGGCGACCAAGGCAGTACAAGTGCAATCCCGTATCAAGCAACTCAACAAACTCGAACGGTTGGAAGTGGACATCGAAGACACATCCCGTCTCAACCTGCGGTTCCCACCTGCTCCACGGAGTGGAGACTTTCCGCTTATTATCCAAGATCTGCGCAAAGATTATGGTACGCACACCGTTATTGAGGATGTCAACCTGACGATCCGCCGAGGAGAGAAAGTGGCATTTGTGGGCAAAAACGGCGAAGGTAAGACAACACTTGTGCGCTGTATCATGGGGCAACTGGACTATTTCGGCACACTCAAGATTGGTCACAATGTCAAAATAGGCTACTTTGCGCAGAACCAAGCATCCCTTCTCGATGAGAATCTCACCGTCTTTGAGACCATTGACTATGTAGCGGTGGGAGATATCCGAACCAAGATTCGTGACATCCTCGGCGCATTTATGTTCGGCGGTGAAGCAAGCGACAAGAAAGTGAAAGTGCTCTCCGGTGGCGAGCGAAGCCGTCTTGCGATGATTCGCTTATTGCTTGAACCATGCAACCTGCTTATTCTCGACGAGCCGACAAATCACTTGGATATGCAGTCAAAAGACATTCTTAAGGATGCACTCAAAGACTTTAACGGCACAGTAATATGCGTCAGTCACGACCGTGATTTCCTTGACGGACTCGTTGAGAAAGTATATGAGTTCGGCGGTGGACATGTGCGCGAACATATCGGCGGTATCTATGATTTCCTACGTACCAAGAAGATCTCGTCCCTGCAGGAACTGGAGTTATCCAAGCCTACCACTACTTCCAAGCGTGCTGGTACTTCCAGTTCCAAAGCCGACTACGAAGCACAAAAGGCCGAAGCCGCCGCCAAGCGCAAAAAAGAGAAGCAGATAGCAGACACAGAAGCCGAGATAGCGCTACTCGAACAAGAGCAGGCCGACATGGAAACACTACTCAACGATCCGGCTAACCAGACACCGGATAACTTCGCCAAATACGAACATATTAAACACACTATAGAGCAGAAACTCTATGAATGGGAATTGCTCTCCGAATAGCATGATAGAAGACACAATCAATTACATCAAATCCTTTCTGACTTATGGCGACGAGCAAGCGGCCAAGCAGATTGGTTACACCTCGGACCAAGCACTATGGTCTAACTATCGCGTGGTAATTCTTCCTAATGGGCATTTTGGCAAAGATATTGTCTATCCAACAATGGATGCTCTCCATACGTACAAACAGGGCAAGACCTATATCATCGAGAACGACATCATTTACACGGTCTTCTTCTTCATCTCACGTGCGGAGGAGCTGATAGTGTCCGAACGCGATGAGCACGGTCGTTTTTTGGCGAAGCACTCTATCTTAGGCCGATACAACAACCTGCAGATACCACTTTTAGACGAGTATGCACGCGGTGTGATGAAGATGTTGGAACTACCGTTACCGCAGACCGGATATGCACATATCTATCTTACGCATGACATTGACACGATAGCTTTCTATCGCCACTTGCGCGGGTTCATTGGAGGTTGGCTGACAGCCGGAATGGATGCCGTATTAGATTCGATTGAGAACATCAAACTTGATCCGGCGTATTCTTTCCCATGGCTGGTAAGACAGGACAAGACTATTCAGGAGGCACAATCCATTTACTTCGTCAAACACACGCGAGGTAAGGGTTACGATTATCCACAATATAAACTCTACGGCTTAGATTGGAAACGTCTCAAAGCATACCTTAAACGCAACAAGGCTGAGTTTGGTTTGCATTCCTCCTACTATGGTGACATTATCAATCCTGAGCACTACACGCTTCATCGCAGCCATTTCCTTCGTTGCGACATCAACCAGATGCAACGTCTCGCTGATAGTGGCATCACCGACGATTTCACAATGGGATTTGCCGACCTAGCCGGTTTTCGCCTGCAAACCACTCGTGCCGTGAGATGGATCAATCCCATCACTTTCACACTTTCACCTTTAACTCTTCACCCCTTAACCGTCATGGATTGTACACTGAGTAACGAAAATTACATGCACCTAACAGAAGACGAGGCGTACTTCTTCTGCGAACAACTTTTCTCCAAAGTGAAGATGCATCATGGTGACCTTTGTCTGTTATGGCATAATCATATACTCAACGACACCACTTACCACAAAGCCTTATACCCGAAACTGCTTCAACTCATTCATGGCTAAACGACTGCTCATATTGTCCGAACCACTCACGCCACCGTCCTATTCACCACGGCTTACTTCACTCATCCATTATCTGGAAAACAACGGATGGACGTGCACGCTGGAGTGTGAACCGGTGGCTGCCAATCATATAGCAGACGTACTTTTCCGCACACGCGAGAAGCAGTTTACCAAGCGTCTTCTGCGCACCTATAAAGCGCAAGATTTCGATGGTATCTTCTGCTCTACGTTCTACTATTTTCCGCTGCTGACGGCATATCGGATAAGCAAAGTATGGAAACTGCCACTGATAATAGACGTGCGCGATATTGCTGAACAATGGGGCAAAGCGGCTTACTTTACTTCGCCATTGCCAAAACTGTTTGGTTTGGAGAGAATACTTAGCGGCATGTATGTTCGTCGAAATATCCACATGCGCAATCGTGTGCTGCGTGAGGCAACGGCAGTAACCACCGTGTCGCCGTGGCATCAGCAGTATTTGCAAACACTCACCCAAGCACCCGTTTCTCTTATTTATAATGGTTACGATGAACGCGAACTGCAACCAAAAGATGTCAAAACAAGTACGTTCCGTATTGTCTTCATGGGACGCCTTATCTCGTTGCAACTACGTCAGCCGCAGCTACTCTTTCGGGCAGTAAGCGAACTGGACGTACCTATACAACTTGATTTTTATTCAGAGCCTAATTTGGCAGAAGACTTACAACAACTGGCAAAACGATATCACATAGAAGATAAACTGCACTTGCACGATTATATTACGCGGGACAAAATAGGCGAAATTATGGCGCAGGCTTCTATCCTATTGGCACTGGGTGCACCGGCATCCATGCAGCAGCATGGCATCTTGGGCACAAAGGTCTTTGAGGCTATCGGTATAGAGAAACCGTTTATGCTCATCCCTTCAGACGAAGAGAACCTCGCGCAATTAATTACGGATACCGGCATCGGTACTGCCGCATCAACGACAGAGGAGATTAAAACCTTTATCCTTGAGCAATATGACCAATGGCAGCAAAACGGCTTCACACGACGAACCATTGCCGACAAAACTCGTTTCTCACGTCGTGAAGCCGCGCAAGAGTTTGGAGCAATACTAAATAGATTGTAAATGACACATGACCAAATGGTAGATATTATTGTTCCCGCATATAATGCCGACAAATACGTAGCCGAGTGTCTCTGTTCTATCAAGAATCAGATTTTCATGAACTGGCGCTGTATCATTGTTGATGATGGCAGTACAGACAAGACGGCAGTTATAGCGCAAGCATTTGTAGATGCGGACTCCCGTTTCATGCTACTTCGCCATGCGGCCAACCGAGGTCAATCGGCAGCTCGAAATACCGCCTTGGACTACCTTGCATCGCTCAACGCTAAATGCTCAACGCTAAACGCTTTCATCACTTTCTTAGACGCGGACGATTGGCTTGACAAAGACTATCTTCACACGCTCGTCAGCCATATCGGCGACAAAGATATCTTGCAGGTTGGTTATCGACGCGTCACAGACGAAGGACTTATTCTCGAGCAGAAGACCCCACGTCATTTTTACCAATTCACTTCGCCTTGTATGCGCCTGTACCGTGCGGATTACTTACTACGCGCACCGCGTTTTATAGAAGGAATGATCTACGAGGATGTGATTTTCTCACTCCATATCTGGAGCAGCAAACTATCCTACCGCATCCTGCCATATACCGGATACAACTACCGCTTTAATGAATCGTCCACCACCTCGCAGCCACATCCCGCAGAACAGCTAAAACTCTACGCTGCCATCCGCCAAGTCAATGCATTCTGGTGGCTTAAAGGACTCACTATACTTCGTCTCAAATTCCACTATTACCTACGTCAATAATAATGCTGACAACTGCTCTTGACAATGGTTATGATTGGCAAATAGACGAACTGGAAGGACGGATAGATGAGTTGATACGTTTTGAGACGCGCGAAGTGTGGTATAAAACAAACGACATTGAGTTTGGCACTCCAAGTGGTTCTCGGTAGGAATAGTAGTTACATAGTGTAAGTCTGCTTTTGCAAACGATACTGAGAGAGCGCTAATAAACAGCATTAGCGCACATTTTTTTATGCTTTATTCGGTTAGATGGTTGATTTTTGCTGCAAAAAGACAAAAATATTTGTATATATCAAAAAAAAGTAGTAATTTTGTCGGCTGATATGTGTGAAAATATAAAAAGTATGAAAAAGATTGTATCTATGTTTATTGCGCTGAGCATGTTTTTAGGCGCAAACGGTGCTTCCGAGCGCACCAGTAAAATCAGTGTTTGCAAACACTCCGGTAAAGTTACTCAAGTGCTTCCCAGCACTCCAGTAAAGTCCGCAGTTAAACTGCATGAAGCAACGATTGCTCATATGGAGATGGCTAAAAACGGACAACGTGTAGTTCGTCCAGCTGTTAAGAAAGCTCCCCGAGTTACAGCTGCCGACATCACGATTGAAGCTGAGAATCTGCAACTGGATTACTACTATGGTTTTATTCCTTACCTCACAGGTAATAACGACGAATACATTGTGGAAGCGTACTTCTCATTTTACTTAGATGTTTTATATGGCACCTACACCAACAATGACGAAGATTTGGATATATATATCTACGATGCAGATGATAATGAGATTGCGCTGACTTATACTACCGCCACTTACCAAAAGACCGCTAAGGGTGATCAGTTTACAGCGGTAGGTGTTGGTGACGACGGTAATAACTACACAATCAACCTCACCTTCTTTGCCCCTGAACAGGCTAACGACACCATTCGTTACGAGTTCGCTACAGCTCAAGGCGATGCATTCCCGGAATATGGTGATTATATCGCTTCCGCCGAAGACGATAAGTTCATGTGCCAAATCGTATTTAACGGACTTGTTCCGACCAGCAGCACAGTTGAGCTTGATTTAGCCAACACGTGGGTACAAAAGGTTAACGGTACTGACACGACCTATGTAGGTGCTCCTTATATTGCTGACGTACTCATCACCGAGACTCCAACCAGCTATTCGTTCGAGCTCAGCTATTTTGCTTCGGATAGCAACCTGTACATCATGACTCTTCCTGTAGCTAAGATTGCTCCGGTGGATACGGTTGCATATACGTTTGCGGCAAACAGAACTATCAATGTGCTCTATTACGGCGAGACCCACGACTACTACATCGAAGCCATGGATGCTAATGCTATTGTGATGCTGGATATCTACTCAGACGATGACTTTGCCGGTATTTGGAAAGCCACTGACGGTGTGTTTGACTTCCAATATACCGGTGCAGCAGTTATTACCGGTGCTGATACCACGACTCTGGTGTACCGCGATGTAGAAGTGATTGCTATTGAAAACGAGGACGACTATGATATCACCGCTAACTTCTTCTCGAAGATAGATAACAAGGTTTACTCCTTCAAAACCATTTACGTTAAGCCGACTGCTAAAGAAACCTTAGAGTACACGCTGGTAGACTATACATTTACTGACTACCGCGATTATGATGGTACATTCGACATCATCGCCGCTCCTGCAGACTCGTCGATTGTGTTCAACCTGGAGTTTATCTCGGAAGAGATTGAAGATACCTTCACCGAAAAAGACATGAGTGGTAATTACACTTGGGTTCAGGTCGGCAAGAACTACTTCAACGTCGTTACAGCAACATTTGAAATTACCGGTGACGAAAACCAACTGGAAGCTGTAGGTCAATTGCTGGCCAGCAACAACACGCTATACAAACTGACTATTGGTAGCAAGACGACTTCGGTTGAGCGCGTTGAGGGCGCTACAAACATCCAGCCAATGAAAGTTATCCGTGGTGGACAAGTTCTGATTCTTAAAGATGGACAATACTTCAATTTGTTAGGAACAAAAGTTGACTAAATGATGATATAAACGGATGCAAACGGCATCCACAAAAGACGATTTAAAATTTTATGAACATTGTAACAAAGGAGATTACTCTCCCTGATGGCCGCGTCATCAAACTGGAAACCGGCAAACTGGCTAAACAAGCCGACGGTGCAGTGATGGCGACACTTGGCAACACGATGGTGCTTGCCACAGTATGCAGCGCAAAAGACGCTGTTCCCGGAACGGACTTTATGCCGTTAACCGTGGAGTATAAGGAAAAATTTGCTAGTGCAGGTCGCTTCCCCGGTGGTTTCACACGCCGCGAAGGCAAAGCTTCGGACTATGAAATCCTCATTGCTCGACTCATTGACCGTGCACTCCGCCCACTCTTCCCTGCTAATTACCATGCAGAGACATTTGTTAACGTAACACTTTATTCCGCAGACGGTATCGATATGCCGGAATCTATCGCCGGTCTCGCTGCTTCTGCTGCACTCGCTTGCTCGGATATACCTTTCGAGGGTCCGATTTCCGAAGTACGCGTTGCACGTGTGAATGGTGAAATGGTTATCAACCCGACGTTTGAACAATGCGAACAAGCAGACCTCGAACTAATGGTTGCTGCTACACTCGACAACATTATGATGGTCGAAGGCGAGATGAAAGAAGTACCTGAATCTGTTATGCTCGACGCAATCCGCGCTGCTCACGAGGCAATTAAGCCGCAATGCCAAGCTCAAATCGAAATGATGAAAGCATACGGCAAAGAGGTGAAACGCGAATACTGCCACGAAGTGAATGACGACGAACTCAAACAAGCCGTTCACGATTTCAGTTACGCTCGCGCATATGCCCAAGCAACTTCTGCGGATACCGATAAACATCACCGCGAGGCTATGTTCTCACAGATTTGCGAGGACTTCAAGGCTGAGAAAGCTGATTATATCGCAACTAAAGCGGAAGCACTGGAGATTGAAGTGGCTGATGTAGAAGCTATGGTGGACCGCTACTACCATGATGTAGAGAAAGAAGCCATGCGTCGCGCCGTGCTTGACGAAGGCAAACGTCTAGACGGCCGTAAAACTACAGACATTCGCCCAATCTGGTGCGAAGTAAGTCCTCTTCCTGGACCTCACGGAAGTTCTATTTTCACCCGCGGTGAGACACAAAGTTTGAGTACCGTTACTCTCGGTACAAGCCGTGACGAGAAAATTGTGGATGAGGCGCTGATTCAAGGCTCCGATAAATTCCTGCTGCACTACAACTTCCCGCCGTTTGCAACCGGAGAAGCCAAAGCAGCCCGCGGAGTAGGCCGTCGTGAGATTGGTCACGGTAACCTTGCTTGCCGTGCGCTGAAGAACATGATTCCGGAGGATTTCCCCTACACCGTTCGCGTGGTAAGTGATATTCTCGAGTCTAATGGTTCTTCTTCTATGGCAACTGTTTGCGCAGGTACGCTTGCTCTAATGGATGCAGGTGTTCCTATTAAGAAACCGGTTAGCGGTATCGCGATGGGACTTATTTCCGAGAACCAAGGTAAGAACTATGCTATCCTCAGCGATATCCTTGGTGACGAAGATCACCTTGGTGATATGGACTTCAAGACCACCGGTACACGCGATGGTTTGACGGCTTGCCAAATGGATATTAAAGTGGATGGTCTGAGTTACGAAATTTTGGAGAATGCGCTCGCACAAGCACACCAAGCTCGTATGTATATTCTCGACAAGATTCTGGAAACTATGCCGGAGCCGCGTGCAGACCTCAAACCTCACGCTCCGCGTATCACTACCTTCTATATTCCGAAAGATATGATTGGTGCTGTTATTGGCCCCGGTGGTAAGATTATCCAAGGTATACAGGCTGAAACAGGTGCTGTCATCTCTATTGACGAAGACGAACAAGGCGGTCGCGTAGAAGTTGCTTCCAACAACGGCGAACAGATGGCTGCAGCCATTGCTAAAATCAAAGCTATTGTGGCTCTTCCAGAAGTAGGTGAGACTTACGAGTCAACGGTGAAGTCCATTATGCCTTACGGCTGCTTCGTAGAGTTCATGCCGGGTAAGGAAGGTCTGCTCCACATCTCCGAGATTGACTGGAAACGCTATGACACTATGGAAGATACCGGTATCAAAGAGGGCGACAAGATCATGATTAAACTCATGGAAGTTGACCCGAAGACCGGTAAGTTCCGTCTCTCAGCTCGCGAACTGAAGGAGAAACCCGAAGGATACGTAGAGCCTGAGCGCCCTGCTCGTGGCGATCGCGGTCCACGTCCTGAGCGTGGTCAACGTCCTGAACGTGGCGATCGTGGTCCAAGTCATGAGCGTCGTCAACGTCCTAATGACTTTGATGGTGACGGTGCTCGTCTGGAAAAAAGACGCTAAACGGTCAGTAAAGAATAAAAGAAGCAGGTTCCTCAACGGGAACCTGTTTTTAGTTTAGGTGTTGACATAATCGAGAGATTACGTGACAATGATTAAAACTGCGTCGTAGCGTCAGCGCCGAAAGTAACACCTTGTTCGGGGTTTTCTTCGCCTTTCTTCATAATGATGAAAATAATGAGCAGAACTATCAACGCAACAAAGAAGACGATGATTTCGATGATATATAGTCCTTTAGTTACGACTTTAACAGGCGCCTCCGATTGGTCTTTCACATATTCTCAACGATTACGACATTGCGTCCAATTTGTCGGACATCTGCAACATTTCGTCGCGCAGTCGCGCTGCAAGCACGAAATCCAACTCTTTGGCAGCAGCAAGCATCATGCGGCGTTTCTTTTCCATTGCTTTTTCCAGTTCCTTAGCCGACATTGTTTGCCAGTCGGCCGTTTTCCATCCTTCTCGTATAGCAGCTTCGACTTTTGCTTTCTCGGCTTCGGGATCTTTGTACAATGCAGATAATGCAGAGGTGGATATATCTTTCTTTATGGCTGTAGGCGTGATGTTATGTGCTTTATTATAAGCCATTTGTTTATCACGACGGCGGTTAGTCTCGTCAATAGTAGCTTGCATAGAAGCGGTAATTTTGTCCGCATAGAGGATGGCCTTTCCGTTGACATGGCGTGCTGCACGACCGACTGTCTGCGTGAGACTACGTTTATCGCGCAAGAAGCCTTCCTTGTCAGCATCCAGAATAGCCACGAGACTCACTTCCGGCAAGTCTAATCCTTCGCGCAAGAGGTTCACACCTACTAACACACTATACACGCCTTTACGCAAATCTTCCATGATTTTGACGCGCTCAATGGTATCAATATCAGAGTGGATATATGCGGAACTAACACCATAACGCCGCAAGTAATCATCTAACTCTTCGGCCATGCGTTTTGTGAGCGTTGTAACCAAAACACGTTCGCCACGTTTAATACGAGTGTGTAGCTCGTCCATCAAGTCGTCGACTTGGTGCTTGGATGGACGCACTTCTATTTCGGGGTCTAAGAGACCTGTAGGACGAATAAGTTGGTCGATAACGATACCTTCGCTTTTATCGAGTTCGTATTCCGCAGGTGTTGCGGACAGATAAATTGTTTGTCCCACCTTGGACTCAAACTCTTCGAAGGTAAGGGGGCGATTATCTTTTGCAGCCGGAAGGCGAAAACCGTAATTGACGAGGTTTTCTTTGCGCGCCTTATCTCCTCCATACATCGCATGAATCTGCGGCATAGTGACATGGCTCTCATCAACGATGAGTAACATATCATCCGGGAAATAATCTATCAGGCAATAAGGTGGTGTTCCTGGTTCGCGTCCGTCGAAATATCGGCTGTAGTTCTCAACACCGGAACAGTAACCTAATTCTTGAATCATTTCCATGTCATATTTCACACGCTCCTCAATACGGTTGGCATATATCTCCTCGCCTATTGATTGGAAATAAGCCACTTGATTTGCAAGGTCGAGTTTGATTTGTGACATCGCCGCCTCGATACGTTCTTTACTTGTGCAGAAGATAGTGGCGGGATAGATATTGTAATAATCGTAATCAAAGGTTTCGCTATCTGCCATACTCCATGTGGAAATACGGTCAATCTCATTGCCGAAGAACTCCACACGTACTACATATTCAGCGTAAGCAAGTGCTATATCTACTGTATCGCCTTTAACGCGAAAACGTCCACGCGCCAAATCCAAATCATTGCGTATATACTGCGCGCCCACCAATTGTTTGAGAAAGTCGTCCATCGGTAACATATCGCCGCGACGGATAGATATACAGTTTTGTGAGAAGTCTTGCGGCGAACCGATACCATAGAGACAACTAACCGACGAGACTACAATCACATCTTTCCGACCGGAAAGAAGTGCTGCTGTTGCACTAAGCCGCAGCCGGTCTATCTCCTCGTTAATGGAAAGGTCCTTTTCGATATATGTGTCGGTAGAAGGAATATACGCTTCAGGCTGATAGTAGTCGTAATAGGAAACGAAATACTCCACGGCATTCTTTGGAAAGAACGCTTTCATCTCGGAATATAATTGCGCCGCAAGTGTTTTGTTGTGCGAGAGGATAAGTGTCGGTCTGTTGAGCTGGGCAATGACGTTGGCGATAGTAAATGTCTTGCCGCTACCTGTCACGCCCAAAAGCGTCTGCGCAGGCGCACCGGCACGCGCACCATCCACCAAAGCTTTGATAGCTTCAGGTTGGTCGCCTGTCGGTTGATATGGGCTGACTAACTGATAAGGCATTTTACATTCTTTCCGGCACTTCTATACCAAGTAAGTTCATCGCGGAGCGAATGACTTTTGCTACGTTTTTAGCGAGTATGAGGCGTAACACACGTTTGGCAGTATCCGGCTCGTTGAGAATACTCAAATCGTGATAGAAGGAGTTGAAATCGCACGCCAACGCATAAGCGTAATTGCAAATGACAGCCGGCGAGAAGTCATCTCCGGCTTGGCGAACTATTGCAGGATAATCGCAGAGGCGCTGAATGAGGGAGAGTTCCTTTGGAGCTATTTGTAAATTGTCATTTGTGATTTGCAATTTTTCTTCAGCAGCCTTGCGGAGCACGGACTGGATGCGTGCGTAGGTATATTGGATGAATGGACCGGTGTTTCCATTAAAGTCAATCGACTCTTCGGGATTGAAGAGCATATTCTTGCGCGGGTCGACTTTGAGGATGAAATATTTGAGCGCTCCGAGTCCTACTTTGCGGGCTATCTCGTTAGCCTCATCTTCCGTGATACCCTGTAAGGTATTGACTTTGTCCTTGCTTATCTCTCGCGCATCCTCTACCATTTTATCCATCAAATCGTCGGCATCAACGACTGTTCCTTCACGGGATTTCATCTTGCCATTCGGCAGTTCAACCATGCCGTAAGAGAAGTGTACTAACTCCTTGCCAAACGGGAAACCAAGACGGTCCAATAAGATAGACAGCACTTTGAAGTGATATTCTTGCTCGTTACCAACGACATAGACCATTTTATCAATCGGATAATCCTGGAAACGCAGTTTAGCGGTACCGATATCTTGCGTCATGTAAACGGAAGTGCCATCCGAACGGAGCAGCAATTTTTCGTCTAAGCCATCTTTGGTTAAGTCAGCCCAAACAGAACCGTCTTCACGGCGATAGAACTGTCCGGCAGCGAGACCTTTTTCCACTTCAGATTTGCCTTCGAGGTACGTATTGGACTCGTAGTAAATCTTATCAAAAGCGACGCCCATACGTTTGTAAGTCTCATCAAATCCTGCATATACCCAACTATTCATCTTTGCCCATAGGTCGCGGACTTCTTTGTCACCTTGTTCCCACTTGAGGAGCATTGACTGCGCTTCTTTCATCAGTGGTGCTTCGCGCTTTGCTGTTTCTTCGTCCGTACCATTGGCTACCATTTCCGCCACTTGCTTGCGGTATTCTTTATCAAAACGCACGTAATAATCGCCGATGAGATGGTCACCTTTCTTTCCAGATGACTTAGGTGTCTCTCCGTTGCCGAATTTCAACCAAGCGAGCATTGATTTGCAGATATGTATTCCGCGGTCGTTGACGATATTGGTTTTCACCACTTTCCAGCCGTTTGCTTCTTGTATTTGGGCGATAGACCATCCAAGCAAGTTATTGCGCACATGACCTAAGTGAAGCGGTTTATTCGTGTTGGGTGAAGAGTATTCGACCATCATCAGTTGGTTACGATCCGGCTGCTTGCCATAGTTTTCATCGGCATCAACGGCTGCAAGTTGTTTAATCCAGAAGGCATCGTTGATAACGAGGTTCAAGAAGCCTTGAACGGCATTGTATTTAGCAACCGGAGAGCCTGCAGAGGCGAGTAATTGCTCACCTATCTCGTTTGCCACTTGCGCAGGAGCTTTGCGCGCAGCCTTAACGAATGGGAAAACGACGAGGGTGATATTGCCTTCAAATTCCGGACGAGTCTTTTGCAACTGAATCTGCGCATCGGTTGCTTCGATGCTATATAACTCCTTGACTGCAGTCTTGATGTGCTGCGTTAATAATGACTCTAAACTCATTTCACTATTGGTTTACATTTTTCTTCGAGATATGCTTTTGCCTCATCGTCGAGTCTCGGCAGCGTCTCGGCAGCCACTCGCGCGTGATAAGCATTAATCCAATCTATTTCTTCTGCTGTTAACATCGATATATCCATCAATCGTTTGTCATAGAAACAAAGTGTGATGGTCTCAAACTCGTAGTAGGTCTCGCCCGTTGTGCGAGGGAAATTGCCAGCCGGCACGCAGACCAGGAGATTTTCCGTACGGATACCGTATTCGTTCGTGCGATAGATTCCCGGTTCGTCGGAGAAGACATTACCTGCACGCATCGGGTTGGTATTATTGTCGGTACGTATATTAGCCGGTCCTTCGTGGCAGCCCATGAAATGGCCAACGCCGTGACCAGTTCCGTGTCCGTATGTGATACCTTCCGCCCACATATATTGGTGCGCCAAGACATCAAGTTGGTTGCCGCGAGTTCCTTTGGGGAAACGTGCTTTAGCGAGCGCTATGTGTCCTTTGAGCACAAGCGTAAAGTCATGCTTTACGGAAGAAGGAATGGCTTTTTCGTCTCCAATCCACACAGTTCGTGTAATATCAGTTGTGCCGTCGAGATATTGTCCTCCGGAATCAAGCAGCAGCACGCCGTTGCCTTCTATCTTTGCGCAATCTTCGGGTGTCGCATGGTAGTGAACTATCGCGCCGTTTCCTTTCCAACCTGCAATCGTGCAGAAACTCTCGTCCGTGAAGTTTTTACCCATTGCACGGAACTCATGGAGTTTGTCGGCAAGGGTAATCTCTGTTTGCGGTATTTTCATGGCCTCTTTCTCAAGCCACATAAAGAAGCGCGTTAGGGCTACTGCATCCACTTTCATAGCTTCACGCTCGCCGTTGAGTTCAACTTCGTTCTTAATGGACATCATCACTTGGAGCGGACTTGGCGAAGTGTTAACTTTGCGGCTGATAGCAGGATTGATGGCCTCATACAGTGCTTCGTTGACACGGTTGCCATCAAAGAGCACACCATTGGCTTGGAGCTTATTCAAGTATGGGAACACGTCTTCGTAGCCTGCGAGCGATACACCTTTTTTCTGCAGTTCTGCAGCAGATGTTGCGCTGACCTTGCGCTGGTCTATGAAGAGTGTGCACTTGGTTGCTTCGACGACGACGTAACTGATAACGCATGGTGTATAATCGACGTCCTTACCACGAATATTCAGCAGCCAGCCAATCTCGTCCAATTCTGCCACCACAGCCGCATCGCAACGTTTTTCTGCCAAGGCTTCGCGCAGACGACGTAGTTTGGACTCTACACTTTCTCCGGCAAATTTATCATCGTAGATATAAAGCGGGGACATCGGGATATCGGGTCTGTTTTCCGTCCAAATAGGACGAATCAAGTCTACAGACTTTAGGCCGATTCCGCCATCTGCCAGTTCTTCGCGCAGTTTTTTGAAACCATTGACCGAATACATTTCGGGATTAACGCCGATGGTGCTTGTGGTTTGTGGTTTGTGATTTGTGATTTCACTCTTTAGCCAATCGCTGATAGTCGGGCAATCTACATCGGACTCGCGCATAAGTTCGACGGTTGTGCCCTGTAGCTCGGCTTCGGCTTGAAGGTAATAGCGGCTGTCGGTCCACAAAAGAGCGCGATCCATTGTCACAACAGCGGTTCCGGTCTCGCCGAGGAAACCGGTTATCCAACTCATCTCCATCCAGTGCGGGGCCATATATTCCGACGCATGCGGATCTGTACCCGGCACGATATATGCCGCCAGATCATGTACTTTCATCTGCGCGCGTAGCGCAGCCAAACGTTCAGTTACCACCATATTTATCCAATTTAGCGTGCAAAAGTACAACTTTTTTTGCATATATGCAAGAAAAATGAAGAATTTGTTGAAAAATATTTGCATAAATGTTTTTTTTGTAGTACCTTTGCAGCGGAATTCGGAAGGGGGAGACAATTAATCCTAAAATGAGACAAAAAGAACGGTGAGAGCCGGGACGAAAAGGACGTTTACGGCATATAGATCTCCCGATGGTCTCATAGGAATAGTACAGTAATAGTCCAATAATAGTACAATAACAGTACAGTAATAGTCCAATAATTCCGCGGTAATTATGGATGGGGATGAGAGAGAAAGAGGTGAGAGAGGTGAGGGATAAGAGAGAGAGGAGAGAGAAAATAGACGATAGATAATAGATGATTGAGGATAAATGATAGA
>JAEDLW010000057.1:0-10081 GCA_016295035.1 Paludibacteraceae bacterium | reverse complement strand
ATCATGAAAAAGTTTTTCTTCTTAGTCGCTTTCTTAAGCGCAAGTATGATGACCTGGGCAGGGCAGTTCTGTAACACATTGCTTACAGCTGACAATGCAGCTGCACCTGCAGGAGATTGTTGGAATGATGAAGTGTATTTTACAGCATCAAAAACTGGCGATTTCGAGACAACATTTTCCATCACGAGCACCAAAAGAACTTTGACAGGAACCATTTTTAATGGGCAAGCGCTAATGCAGAATCCTGGCGGGGGAACCCTTGATGGAAATTTTGCTGAAGGATGGACATTGAGTGGTAATACATTAACAAAGGTTGCCAAATGGAGTGTTTATCCCACGGGTAATATCCAAGTATATGTTGTGATTGATATAGACAATAATGGAGCGCCGATTACAGGAGCTCAGATTCCTAACTTAGATGTAAGCTCAGCATGTGGTGGCGGTGATCCTACTCCTGATCCAGACCCGACTGAGAGTTCTGATGTCAACTTCGCCTTGGCTACTCAAGGATCAAGTGCTACGGCATCGTCCGGAAATGCGGGATCGGCTATCGACGGCAATCAAGGCAGCCGTTGGGAGAGTGAGAAGAACGACAACGAGTGGTTCCTGCTCAACATGGGGCAGAGCCGCACGTTCAACTATTTTAAAATCAATTGGGAAGGCGCTTATGCCAAGAAGTTCCAGTTGTTAGCATCGGCAGATGGTGAGACTTTCACCACCATCTACAATGAGGCTAATCTCGATCATGCCAGCTGGCAGAATATTTATTTAGAAACGCCTGTAACGGCGCAATACATCAAGTACCAGGGCATTGAGCGTGCTACGCAGTGGGGACAGAGTTTCTATGAGTTCGAGGTTTATTACTTGAGCGAGCCTCCTAAGACCTACACTCAAATCACCGGTCTTACAATAGCTGCTTCGTCTGAAGGCAGTAATGATGTAAATCGTGTTCTGGACGGCAATGCCGGCACCGAATGGCAAGGATCGCCTACCAACGCGACACCGGATACAGAAGAGGGCCGTACTTTTGACGCTTGGTTCGTAGTGGATCTCGGCGGTCTATATAATGTAGATAAAGTAGATATTATGTTCGAGGGCGCGTGTGCGCAAGATTACCATATTGATTTCTCGGAGAATAGCACCACATGGAATTTGGGTTACGATTACGTAGGTGATCCTGGAATTAATGGTCGTACGGATGAGGTGACCAAGCTCAATAATAATACCAAAGTGCGTTATGTCCGCTTCTGGAGTACCAAAGCTGCTACGCCCTATGGTATGAAGATCTTTGAGTTCCGCGTCTATGGTACGGCATGGGTTCCTGCGACGGATACGGAGAAACCGGTGATGGTTAGCGCTAATTTGGTTAGCAAGACCCACAACAGCGCAGTCATTGCTGTAGAAGCTACGGACGATAACGAGGTGGCTAAATACCACGTAGTTGACTTGGCGAAGAGCTTTGACGCTTATTTCGTACCGAATGACGGACAAATTACCGTAACAGGCTTGAGTCCGAATACGGGTTATTATCTGTTGGTTTACGCAGTAGATGTTGTGAACAAAGAGTCTGAGTTGTCCAAAGCAGTATCTGTAACAACAGATGCTTATGCGTCTGAGCCACAGGCAGCTTGTGCTGCTCCTACATGGCCGGCAGACCAGGTGGTCGCTATCTACAGCCCTACCTATAACGCAGACTGCGGTTTCGGCGAATGGAGTAGCGGTACGCAAGTATCAGACACCGAGTTCGGTAAGAAATATGTGCTCAGCGGTAGCGGTTATTTCGGCATGGAAGATTTCTCTATCAATGCGATGATGATGGATACGTTGCATTTCGATATCTGGATTGCAGAGGACGCTACGATCGGTGTTGTACCTATCTGGGGCGGTACTGAGCAACGCGTGGTGGTGAGCCTCAAAGGTCAGCAATGGAATAGTATCAATATCGCCAAAGCGCAATATCCGGCTATCACCGATTGGAGCAATATCAATCAACTGAAGATTGACCAAGCAGCTAATCTGACTTTCTGGATGGCAAACGCTTATTTCTATCGCGCTACGCCTATCGATGACGACGAGGCTCCTACGAATGTACAGGGCACCATGGCCAACGCAGGTTATTTCAGCGTCACCCTGGCTCTCAGCGCAGACGATAACATGGGCGTCGTGAACTTCTCCGTGAAGAACGGCGAGAAAGAGGTCGCTACCGGCGGAGGTGCTGCAGGTTCAACAGTGAATGTCGTTGTTCCGGACCTATTGCCGAACACCGAATATAACTTCTCCGTAATCGCAACGGACACTAAGGGTAACGCAGCAGATGCTATCCAGGTAGCCGCTAAGACTGTAGTTGCTCCTGCTGCCGCTCCGAAACCGAGCTTCACCGGCAAGTCCGCAGTAGCAATCTTCTGCGACGAGTTAGACAATGCCCCGGATATCGTTATCGGCAATTGGGGTCAGAGCACCATTGTAACCAACGGTGAACTGGCTGCAGGTGACAACGTGCAATATCTCAGCAACTTCAACTACCTCGGTTGGGAACTTAACCCGGCTGTGAACGCTACCGACATGGAGTATCTCCACTTGGATATCTACAGCACGAGCATGGCTACTATCCAGTTGACGCCAATCAGTCCGGGGCACGAGCAGCTGATAGAGAAGAGCCTGACGAATGGCGAGTGGACATCGCTGGATATCGCGCTGAGCGAGTACGCAGCTGCCGGCATCGAGTGGAACAATGTCTTCCAGTTCAAGTTCTACGGAGGTAACGGTAGTGGTGACTTCTTTGTAGATAACGTTTATTTCTACAAGAACGATGGTCCAGGTACCGCAACGGCGAATGTACAAGAGAATAAGGTACAAGTAACTAAGGTGATTGAGAACGGTCAGCTTTATATCCTGAACAACGGTACAAAGTATAATGTACAAGGTGTACGCTTACAATAATAAATTTGATATGAAAAGAATCTTAACAATCTCCGCAATGGTTATGCTCTCGCTCAGTATATGGGCGCAGAGCATGACGGTTACGGGTGTCGTGATGGCTCAGGACGAACCAGATCCTGTGATTGGTGCGAACGTGATGATTAAAGGCACCACGAACGGTACAATCACGGACTTTGATGGTAACTTCTCTATCCAAGCCAAAGCCGGCGACGTGCTGCAAGTATCTTTCATGGGTTACAAGACGCAGGACGTAAAAGTATCCAACGCCGGCCCAATTAATATCACGTTAGTCTCTGACAACGTGCAGCTACAAGAAGTCGTAGCCGTTGGTTACGGTACGATGAAAAAGAGTGACATCACCGGTGCCGTGTCAAGCGTACGTGCAGAAGACCTGCAAAAAACACCAATGGCAACAGTGGACCAAGCCCTACAAGGAAAAGCAGCCGGCGTAACAGTGAATGCTAACTCCGGTCAACCGGGTGCTGCTGCAGAAATCCGCATCCGCGGTATCGGTTCTGTTAAGTCCGAGTCCACACCTATTTACGTAGTTGATGGTGTTGTGCTTAAGGATATTACCTTCCTTACGCCTTCCGATATCCAATCGATGGAGATCATGAAAGACGCTTCATCCACCGCTATCTATGGTAGCCAAGCTGCCAACGGCGTAATCTTAATTACTACCAAATCCGGCCGTACAGACCGAAAGGCTGCAATCAGTTTCAATGCCTACTGGGGTATTCAGAACAGATGGCGCAAACTCGATGTTATGAACGCCATGGATCAGGCGCAAACAGAGATACTCATGGCCGGTGGCGCTAAAGCTATCTCAAACTGGAATAAGGGCTTCAATACTTGGTGGACCAAAACCAATAATGCAGGTGGTAAAAACCCGTACTATCCGGTAAACTTCGATTATGGAGCTTATGCCAACAAAGGTGGTACCGATTGGCAGGACGAGGTGTTCCACAAAAACGCTTTGGTACATAACTACAGCCTTTCAGTGGATGGCGGCGGTGAGTGGGGCTCGTATATGTTTAGTGCCAGCTACTTTAACCAAGATGGTACCTTGCTCGGCAGTAACTACGAGCGTCTAACACTCCGTGTTAACACCAATTTCAATGTCCGCAAGTGGTTGCGCATCGGTGAGAACCTGACCTTCGCTAATAGCAGCGGACGTAACGCAATGAATAACAATGCTTCACCGCAAGCATCTGTGCTCTCTGCAGCTTTGGCGATGGCTCCTTGGGATCCGGTTCGTTATCCGCAAGGAGCAGTAAACGGTTTGGGTGAAGATCTAAGCGGTCAACCTTCGGCTGCATCTAACTTCACCAACGTGGTGAACCCGATGTCTATGATTTATAATACGGAGCCGAACAACAAAGTTCAACGATGGGTTGGTGACCTCTTCATTGAAATCAAACCGATAAAAGGCTTGACCATTCGTCCGTCTATCAGCATGGACCTGAGTAATAACATGGACCGTACGTTCAATTATGCGTATCGTTACTCCAATGCCGACTATCGAGAGCATAACTCCGTAGGCGCATCTATGGCTCGATACATGACGCTCACTAACGATAACGTCATTACCTACGCAAGAGACATCGGTAAACATAGCTTCTCCGTTATGGCCGGTGAAACAATGCAGCAATACAGTTACTACATGGTAGGTGCCGGTGGTCAGGATATAGTCAATATCGACGAAAAGAACTGGTATGTGTTCAATACAAAGAAAGATTCTACTCGTACTGAAGGTGATGCTGTAGCACGCACAAGACGACTATCGTTCTTCACCCGTTTGCACTATAGCTACGATAACCGTTATATCGCTACCTTCAACTTCCGTGCAGACGCATCGTCTAAGTTCAAGAAGAGTGAGCGAGGCGTGTGGGGATACTTCCCTTCCTTGGCTTTAGCATGGCGCATCAACCAAGAAGCGTTCATGGAGCATACGTCCGATTATCTGGACAACCTGAAACTCCGTTTCGGTTGGGGACAAGTAGGTAACGACCAGGTGCAAGAGTCTGCCTTCGTGCAATCGATTGAGACTCCGGGACCCTACTTCGTAGGTTACATCTTGGGAAATCAGTTGGTGCCAGGTGCAGCCGTACTGACTATCGTTAATGAGAACGGACGCTGGGAAACTAACGAGCAATGGAACATCGGTCTTGACTTCGGATTCTGGAACGGCATGTTGAGTGGTACCGTTGAGGGATATATTCGTGATACGAAAGACGCTATCCTTTCCGTCAATGCTCCCGCTCACGTTGGTAACCACTGGGCTATGTCCGCTAACCTCGGTACCGTCCGCAACATGGGTATTGAGTTAACGCTCGGTCATCAGAATAAAGTGGGAGAGTTCGAATACGGCATCAATGCTAACCTCTCGTTCCTGAAGAACAAAGTAACACATATGAACGGTGGTAGTCCAGACTATGGTGATCGTACGAAAACGGACGAAGGCCTGCCGGTTCGCTCCTTCTGGGGTTACAAATACTTAGGCGTTTATGAGTCGGACGCAGAAGCCGCCGCGCATCTGCCTAAATCTACCAACGTAGTAAACGAAGGAGACTCCAAATACGAAGACCTGAACGGTGACGGTAAGATTGACGAAAACGATTGTATGGTAATTGGTAATCCTTTCCCATGGTTAACAGGTGCACTCACCTTTAACTTGGGCTGGAAAGGTATTGACTTTAGTATCAACTTCCAAGGCGTTTATGGTAACCAGATTTACAACGCACTCCGTGAACGCTTAGAAGGAACCGGTCAAACGGCAACACTGAGCAATACCATGAAGGATGTACATATCTACTACAACCAGGATAAACGCGAAGCCATGGAAGCTGCCGGTATTAATTGGAGAGGTTATATGGACCAATACGCAGGGTCTATTCCTAACCCTCATGGTAACTCTCTCAATGCCGCTAACTCCTCTCGCTTTATCGAAGATGGTGCTTATTTGCGTCTCAAAGACCTCACACTTGGTTACACCCTGCCGCAGAAATATTCGAGAAAAGCGTATATCGAACGCGTTCGTGTGTACTTCACGGCAAGTAACCTGCTGACCCTCACCAAGTATACGGGCTTTGACCCGGAAGTCGGTGGCGGTGTAGATTATGGTAACTACCCGCAGAGCCGTACCTTTATGTTCGGTCTTAATGTTGACTTTTAATTAGGAGGACAAACATATGAAAAAATCAGTATATATCATTTTAGCCCTTTGCGTATTTGGCTTCTCATCGTGTGAGTGGGTCTCTGAACCTACTCCGGGCGTAACCCAATTGACAGACTATTTCGTTTCGGGACAGGCTTGTATCTATAATGTCAATGCTGACTATGTTCCTCTGGCTTGGGAATTCAACAACACATACTATAGCGAGTGGTTCATTGGTGATGTCATGTCAGATGATGCCTTAAAAGGTGGACAGAATATCTCCGATATGAGCGCTGCATATGAATTGGAGAACTTTAAATCCAATGCCGACAACGAGATAGCTGAGGAGTACTATAAAGCACAATATGAAGGTATCGCACGATGCAATACGTCGCTGCGCTATATTCCGGACGTGAAATGCGACTCGAATATGAATGAGTCTCTCAAACAACGTTTGCTAGGTGAGGCTTATTTCCTCCGTGCTTACTATTACTTCCGTCTTGTTCGTACCTTTGGCGGTGTTCCTATCACACTCCAAATAGAGGGTGACGATAGCAACTGGGACCTCCCCCGCAGCTCTGCCAGTGAAGTCTACGCACAAATTATTTCTGACTTGAAGGAAGCTGAATCTCGACTGTGGAACAAAAGTGCCACAGGAGGTGATGATATGGGACGCGCTACCAAAGGTGCTGCGCAAGCCATGCTACTTAAAGTATATATGTATATGCATGACTATCAGAACGCAAAGACTTGGGGTGATAAATTCCTCAAAGAACAAGCGTCAGAATATAATCTTGCTGCTGACTTCGCTAGCAACTTTACACTCGCTGGAGAAAATAATGAGGAGTCTATCTTTGAGATTCAATATGCCAATGAGGGCACATCTGATTATAACCCTGGTAATGGCGCTACACGCGGTACATTCACTACTATCTTAACACGTTCTCGCTCCACCAATATGGGAGACGAAGGATGGGGCTTTAATAAACCTACCCACAACCTGTATGATGAGTTTGAGGAAGCTGACTCCCTGCGAAGAAATGCTACCATCATCTTGCTCGATAGTGATCATCTGGGTGACCAAGATACTTATCTTGGTACTGCTTATCTCAACCGCAAAACAGGTCTGTATAACGATGACGGAACAGGCTATACATATACGCTTGCCCATGCCACTCGTGGAGTGCTCAATAACAAGCAATATCGTTTAGCCGATTTCTATTTGCTCTACGCTGAAGCATGCCTTGAGACAGGAGATGACGCTACTGCTACCACCTACCTCAATAAGGTGCGCACACGTGCTAAAGTGCCAACTTATCCTGGCTATAAGTTTAAGGTCAATGGCGTAGAAATAGCTTCTCCTACACTCAAGGAAGCCATTCGTCACGAACGCCGCATGGAATTGGCTATGGAAGGTCATCGCTGGTTTGACTTGGTTAGATGGGGCGTAGCTTATGATGTGATGACCGCTTATATGGCAACGGAATCTGCTGAGGCTAAAGCCGAAATGCAGCCGTTTATCAAGGGAGTACACGAGTTACTGCCTATTCCCAATAAACAGCGTCAACTCAATGGTCTGTTAGACCAAAATCCTGGATATTAATAGTCGCAAGACTTAACCTAATTAATTATTAACTAAATTCATTACAAACATGAAAAAACTATTTATTTTAGCATTAGCCGCAATGACATTGTTGGCATGCAATGACAAGAAACAGGACGAACCTCAGGTGAATCCTTCAGGTACAACCGATCCTACTAATCCTAGTGGAGGTGGAGAATCTGGCCTCTATGCAGACTTCGCTCAACTGCAAGGCCAAGCTTATTATGTGTTCTTCCTGCAAGAGGAACCTGCAAAGTACTTGGGCAACAAGGTACTTTACACTTTCGGCCCTAATGACCATCCGGATGAGGCTCAAGGAGGCAAAAGACAGGGTTCTCGTTGGTTATACACATGGGAAAATACCTTCCAAGAAGGTACTCGTGTTGGTGCTGATCCGTTTGACGGTGCCGAAGGTTGGGTTTCTATGGTTCAAATAGCCAGCGGAACATGGGCAGGTATGGGACTTTGTGTTGCTATTAACGATGAAAACAACGTATCCGGAAATGGTGCGGCTGAAGACCTGGTAGCTTTGAATTCGCTCAAAGACAACATCAAAAACTACGACGAATGGTATCTCGCTCTGGCTATAAAGAATTCTGTTCAAGGTGCAGGTTATACTATCAATCTTATAGGTAGCAACGTATACAATTCAGTTACCGGTAAGGGTGAAGAATCTGGCGTTGGTTCGATAAAAATTACTCCAAAAGCTACCGGTGAGTGGGATTATCAAGAGTTCCAACTCTCAAAGATTCCTGGATTGGAATTCGGACAATTCACAACCAATGGTTCGAACATCATTACGATTGTCGCTGAACCATATAAGGCAAGTACACAACTTGATTTGGGCTACGCTTTCTTGTACAAGAAGTAATTCCCTATCTTTTGGGTCGGTGGAACTGATTATTCCGCCGGCTCTCTATTTTAAAATTTTGACCTATGAAAAAAATATCTTCTATCCCCTATCTATTGTCTGCCATCCTCATGTTCCTGCCGGCATGTAAAAATGAAAACAACACTCCCGACGAACCGACAGATCCTACAAAGGATGCTGTGGAATATGCGTATATTCAAGGCAAAAGTGCCAAACGTGGTGTTAGTTTCGGATGGCAGTTAGATTCTGATTTTGATTTACTTGGTCCCGCTGTCTCTTGGAGTTATAACTGGGGGAACGCTCCTTCTGCTGCACAGGAGAAGAAACATCAGCAATATGGTATCCAATTTGTTCCCATGTGTTGGAACAACAACTATTCCCCTGATAATATCGCAGCCTATTATAAATCGCACACAGACAAACAGAATTACCTGCTGGGCTACAACGAGCCGAATCTGACTGACCAAGCGAACATGACTCCTACTCAGGCCGCAGAACACTGGTCTAATTTGGTGTCGTTGGCAAAGAATAATAATGCACGTCTTATCTCTCCCGCTGTTAACTGGGGAACCCTTCCAGGATATAGTAATGGTGTGCAGTGGCTTCAAGAATTCTTCAAACTCGTCAATCCGAATGATATCTATGGTATAGCTGTGCATATCTATATGAACTCCGCTAAATCGACACTCGGCGATTTGCAGCGTTACAAAGTGTTTGGAAAACCCTTGTGGCTGACCGAATTCTGCGCGTGGGACGGATGCTCCAGCTCAAGTGCACAGTGCCAATTTATGGCCCAATGTATTAACTCGCTCGAGCAGGATAAGGACGTAGAACGTTACGCATGGTTTATCCCTCGCTGGAACCAGGCTACCGAATCGGCGCCTTTCATGCAGTTGCTGACTAAAACAAAGCCCTTTGAATTGACAGAGCGAGGAAAAATCTTTGTCAATATGTCCACTTTCGATAAGAATGCAGTCTATCCTTGCGGTAAGTGTATTCCGGCTGAGCATTATCGTGCTTGTAGTGTGGACGCCAACTATTCTTCACCGTTGCTCGCTGTCTGCACGGACGTTAACGGAATCTTGCAAATTGATGGTTTGACATTGGACCAATGGATGGACTATCAAATCAATGTCTCTAGTGACATAAAGTATTTTGAGATTCGCTATTCTGCTACGCGCGATTCCAAAATCACAATTTACAAAATGGAAAACGGAACAGAGAAAGAACTGAAGACCGTCTCCTTGCCTTCAACCGAAGATAAGACCAACTGGAAAACTCTGGCAGTGGATTTCACTCCGGAGGAAGGCACACAAGTATTTCGCATCAAATGTACAGGTGGTCTGCCACGTATCAACTGGTTTAAATTTAGATAAGAATATAATATGAAACATCTTCTTACACTCGTGTGCACACTCGTATGCGCAATCGCTCTTCATGCCAATGAACAACAAAATCTTGGTGACTATCAATTGGTGTGGAACGAGGATTTCACGGATGGAGCATTGGA
>JAEDLW010000056.1:0-10165 GCA_016295035.1 Paludibacteraceae bacterium | reverse complement strand
TACCTTATTCTTTTGTTTTGGTTTTTCTGCTTTTAACTGGTTTGGCTTGCGTATTAGCCTCAATAATCTGGTCTCCGCGGCTCTTCCACGGGCGAGGACCAAGGATTCGCTCTACGTCTTCGGAGGTAATGACTTCTTTCTCGATGAGCAGTTGTGCCATTGCGTGATGTCCCTCTTCGTTGTCTTTAAGAATTTGTTTTGCGCGTTTCATCTGCTCTGCGATGATAGCGGATGTCTCTTTGTCGATCACGTCTGCTGTATTCTCGGAATAGGGCTTGGTGAAGCCGTATTCGTACCGACCGGTTGAGTCATAGAACGAAATATCTTTGAGTTTGTCTGACATACCGTAGTAGGCAACCATGGCGTATGCTTGTTTGGTAGCGCGTTCGAGGTCGTTAAGTGCGCCTGTGGATGTCTGATTAAGGAAGAGTTGTTCGGCTGCGCGACCACCGAGCAGCGAACATAACTCGTCAAGGATGTGTTCTTTGTTGGTCAGCTGTCGCTCTTCAGGTAAGTACCATGCAGCACCGAGTGCTACACCACGCGGCACAATTGTCACCTTAATCAACGGATTAGCATGCTCCAGCATCCACGATATGGTGGCGTGTCCTGCCTCATGGAAGGCGATAGAGCGTTTCTCATCATCTGTCATGATTTTCGTCTTGCGCTCCAGTCCTCCGACGATACGGTCAACAGCATCCATAAAGTCTTGCTTACCCACATGTTTGTGACTATTGCGAGCTGCAATAAGTGCTGCTTCATTGCACACGTTCGCTATATCCGCACCAGAGAAACCAGGAGTCTGTTTAGCAAGGAAGTCAATGTCCACGGTGTTATCAATCTTAATCGGCTTGAGATGTACTTGGAAAATCTCCTTGCGTTCCTGCAAGTCTGGTAGGTCAACATGAATCTGTCTATCAAAGCGCCCGGCACGAAGAAGGGCTGAATCCAACACATCAGCTCTGTTTGTAGCTGCGAGTATGATAACTCCCGAGTTGGTTCCGAAACCATCCATTTCTGTCAGTAATTGGTTTAGCGTCGATTCGCGTTCGTCATTGCCGCCTGCCATCATGCTCTTTCCGCGGGCGCGTCCCACAGCATCAATCTCGTCGATAAAGATGATAGATGGGGCTTTCTCTTTGGCTTGACGGAAGAGGTCACGTACACGGCTGGCTCCTACACCAACGAACATTTCAACGAAGTCCGAACCGGACATGGAGAAGAATGGTACGTTAGCTTCGCCGGCCACAGCTTTGGCGAGCAAGGTCTTACCTGTTCCCGGAGGGCCTACAAGTAATGCACCCTTAGGTATCTTACCACCGAGTTCAGTGTATTTCTTCGGGTTTTTAAGGAAGGAGACAATCTCTTCCACTTCTTGTTTGGCACCAGCCAGACCGGCTACGTCCTTGAAGGTCACTTTGTCTTTCTTGTCATTATCAAAGAGTTGCACTCGTGCTTTGCCGACGCCGAAGATACCACCACCGGCACCTCTGCCGATACCGCGACTCATCCAAATAATAAAGACGATGAAGAGCACAAATGGCAGCACGTTGACTAAGATAAGATACCAATAATCGCGTGACTTGGCATAACTCACATCAATTACAGGAAGCCCATCTTCTTTGCGTTGTGCATTGATCTCGTCAAGGAAGTGTGTGAACTCATCTACGGAAGGCACAAAAGCTTTAATTTCACCCTTCGCGTCTTTGCCTTTCACCGCATCACCAAACACGATGACGTAACTCTCCGGACGTACTTTGGCTTTGGCAGAATTGTCGTCGAACACGGTGAGTGACTCAATCGCGTTGTTCTGGATGTACGACTGGAACTTGGTGTAACTGAGGTCTTTCTGCGGACCGTTCTCGTCCTTGTTGCCAAATAACCATAGTCCAAAGATGATGAGCATCATCAAATAAAGAAGCGTACTGAAAATGCTACGCCGATTATTCTTTTTATTGGGCTTATCGCCGCCTTCCGGGCGAACTGAAGGTTTCTTTCCGTTACTCATAGTTAAATATCTGCTATTTCCGTTATTATCCCGTCGGACCAAAGGTTCTCAATATCATAGAATGCACGTGGCCCGCGTTGCATGATATGTACAAATACCGTGCCATAGTCCATTGCTATCCACTCCGCGTTCTCTTGTCCGGCAACAGCCAGCGGGTGTACATGAGTTGTGGTGCGAACAAAATCGTCCACCTCATCCGCAATAGCGCTTACTTGTGTGTTGGAAGTGCCTTCGGCAACAAGCATGTATTCCACCGGTGCTTCTTTCACTTTACGCAGGTCGATAGAAACAATACGTTGTCCTTTGCGATTTTGGATACCCTCAATAATAGTCTCAACGAGTTTTTTGGTTGTTATTTCTTTCATAAAATTTATAATTTGGCTGCAAAGGTACAACTTTTTTTTGATATATGCAAATTTTTCAACGCATAATAGTCATTTCGCATCGCGAACAGTTGAAATGAAGGCGTAAAACAGTGCCGTTCTGAAGTCGAATAGCGCAGGGCTCTTTAGCCAAGGGAGCTACTTTTCTGCAATGGCCCAATTCAAATAAAATGCAATACCGACAAGTCATTAACTCCGCAGGAGCGTTAGATATTCGTTGGTTATTCGTTAGATTTTGTGCCGATTCAACCGCATGAGTACTATGGCAATCGTAGGAAGGAATAGTTTCACGCCGCATAGCATTCAGTTGAGCAATCGGAATAAATGGCACTTGTCCATCTATACGTGTATTGACAATCTTAAATGAGTGCGTTGTATATATGCTGTCACCCAGTTTTGTCACTTGTTGTTCAATAGTCTGCAAGGCGCGCTCTGCATTGGTTGCTGGCTCAAATGAATTATTGAATTCGTGCACCAACGGTTGAAGCCGCGTGTCCGTGGGGGTATAAGTCAGTTTGCAAGATGTATCGGTAATTGTGAAGACCACATCCACAGGTACGCGTCGCTCATAGTGCAGATTATGCAAATAGACGTTGTCGAAGTTGCGATATAACTTGGTGACACCTTGCGGCAGAACAAGTGATTTATTAATCTTTATTGTGTTGCCTTGAACAGCATTGACATAGCATCCCTCGTCGCCTACAGTCAGCCCATCACCATTATGCAGTTCTACAGCCTCTGTTAAGCGTATGTTAAGCGTGTGCTGATGAGCAGAAAGAACTTCGCCAATATATTCGCCGGTGGACTTAGGTGTATCCCAGTTAGCCATCGGACGAGTACGAGTGTGCAGAAAATAATCCGTTGCGCCGCGATGAAAGGTTTTTGTAACATCCGGTTGCTGTCCGCGAATAAACAGTTGTTTATTTTCTCCTAAGATAGCGTCCAAACGTTGGCGGTAATAGGCCGTTACATTGGCCACATAGGTTTCGTCTTTGAGTCGGCCTTCAATCTTGAAGGTGGTAATGCCGGCATTAATCAGTTCCTGCAGATATGCTGAACGGTCCATATCTTGCAACGAGAGCAGGTAGCGTTGATGAATAGGTTGTCCCTTATCGTCTATTATCTCGTTACCTTCCGCATCCAAAAGGTCGTATCGTGCTCGGCACAGTTGCGCGCAACAACCACGATTAGCAGAGCGATTCATAAGTACCTCAGATAGGTAACATTTGCCCGAATACGACACACATAATGCGCCATGCACGAAGGCCTCGAGTTTGATATCCGGCACGGCATGATGAATTGCCGCTATCTCGTCAATAGATAGTTCGCGCGCCAGAACCACTTGCTTAAAGCCCATATCGCGCAATTTCGCTACCTGTTCCGCGGTACGATTATCACACTGCGTTGAAGCATGCAAGGATAGTTGGGGAAGTCGCGAGTGCGTCTCGACTGCGAGTCTAAGATCTTGAATAAGTAATGCATCGATATCAATAGCGTATAGCTGCTCAACCAAGTCCAACGCTTGTGCGTATTCATCCTCATTTAATAGTGTATTGAGTGTCACGTGCACTTCTACACCAAAAGCATGCGCGTATCGCACGAGTTGCGCTATATCCTCCAAACTATTGCCAGCTGCCACACGAGCACCAAAACGCGGAGCGCCGATATATACGGCATCTGCTCCGGCTTGAATAGCCGCTTTAGCCGTTTCAATATTCTTGGCAGGAGATAAGAGAATCATTTCCGCAAAGCATTAGCAATTTGATATAATACGATACCGGCGGTGACGGACACATTAAGGCTATGTTTCGTGCCGTATTGAGGTATCTCCACACAAGCATCGCAGGCGTCTACCACTTCTTGTTGTACGCCGAACACTTCGTGCCCAAGAACGACAGCCACTTTCTGTTTTTGAAGTTGGCAAACGGCTTCGTCCAGCGTTATCGAATCATGCGCTTGCTCAATAGCATAGACTGTATAACCTTCGGATTGAAGAGAACGAACAGCCTCCAGTGTATCTGTAAAATAATTCCAATCGACAGATAGTTCTGCTCCGAGAGCCGTCTTATGAATCTCGTCATTCGGCGGGCAGCAGCAGATACCGCATAGATATACACCCTGTAAGCAAAAGGCATCAGCTGTACGAAAAACAGCTCCTACATTATGCTGAGAGCGAATATTATCGAGCACTACCACCAACGGTACTTTCGGAGTTTGGTGGAACTGTTCGACAGTCAGTCGGTTCATTTCGGCGGTTGTTTTCTTCATTGAATAAGAAAGGTATAGTGAGTGGTTAACGTTGTGTCGTCTATAGCGACAATAAAATCTTCATGAATAGGAAGCACTCGTCCGTTATCGAGGAAAAGCAGCGTATTAACTGTGGATTCATCTACACTATCAATCACACCCTGTTCTCCTTGTTCGTCATCTACGACGCGCAAACCAATCAGGTCTTGCCACGTCATTATTGTATTCTCTTCTTCCGCCGCATTTTCCATAAAGATCGGTGCACCGACTAATCGGTTTGCAGCCTGTTCGGTATTAACACCTTTGAGTCGCAGTAATACATCGTCACCCTTACTGCGCCAATCAAGTACGCGAAATGGTACTTTAATTGCATCTATCTCTAAAATGATGAATTCCGGGTCTGAATCCACAAAGAGGTCACTATGCATCAGTGCCTGTAATTCTCCGTTTGTGCCGTGAGTCTTGCGAATCGTTCCAATAGGTATGAGATTATTCATATCAGTTACGCACCGTCAAACGATGATTGGAATAAATAGTCGAATACTTGCGCAGAGCTTCTGTGCTGATTGATTGTGTGGGCGTTCCATAACCGTGTGAGATATCGTATTTCTCTCCGCACCGCGGACATACCATATAGAATCCGTCCAAGTAGCACGGCTCGCGTTTTATACAATGTGGACAACAGAGATCAAACGCCGCATATTGTTGGTCATGTGTAATGTAAATAATAACTCCCGCATAGCCGTAATAATCGATATTTGTCAGCGGAAGGGTCTTGTTGTGATAATGGTAGCCGCCACCGTCAATGATTATGTTCTCGCCGATGTTAGCTGTTATGAAGTGCACATATTCGCCCGCTTCTGTATTGATAACCAGTTGCACAGGAGCATTAGGAACAGCAGAAGTGAGTGTTGTATTCTCGCACGAGACGAGTGTTACAACGCATAACAGAAGCCCTATAATTATTTTATTGGACTGCATCTAAATGAATGGTAAAGATTAGGGTTGAATAGGGGGGAATATAGGACATGTTGCCTTCCGTTCCCTGTGCTTCATCTACATAGCCCAATTCGTAAGGAACATAGAGAATGATATCTCCATTGGTATGAATTTTTTTGATGCCTTCGGCAAAACCGGCAATAAGTGTATTGACAGCAAATATATTCGTGCCTCCTTCGAACTGTGCACCGTTGATGAGATGTCCGGTGTAGGTACAGGTAATGGTGTTACTGGCTGACGGGCGTGCATCGTAAGGATTGGGATCCGCAATAATCTTATACTGCAAGCCGGAGGATGTGACATGCACATCCGGTTTGTTTTTATTCTGCTCGAGCCATAATTGGTTTTGCGCTTTCCAGTTCAGCCAATCAGTTTTCTGGCACGAAGAAGTGCCAAGTACCAGCAGTGCAACGAACAATAGGGAATACATTATTTTTTTCATATACATCTTATTTAGCAAGCCATGAACTTGGGTTCTGTATTGTTTTGTCTTTCCAAATTTGGAAGAAGAGTTCCGTTTTATTATCCTGTTCGGGGTCAGAGAAAATGGTACCTATTTTCTGCTTTGCCACCACCTTGTCACCCTGTTTGACATTCAAACGACTGAGTCCGGCATAGACGGAGCGATAGTTACCATGCGCCACAATGACAGCATATGAGCCGTTCATTAAGAAGCATGAGGTCACTTGTCCTTCAAATACGGCGCGTGCACCTTGTCCGGCAGTTGTTTGGAGGTAAATGCCTTTGTTATCTATCGTCACATCCTTATAGACAGGATGTTGGTGTTTGCCGAATTGTCCACTAATAAATCCTTTTTCTACCGGCCAAGGCAAGCGACCTTTGTTCTGCTCGAAATTACCCGAAAGTAATTGTTGCTCTTTGGTCAGCGCTACCTTAGCCTGCTCTTTGGTTTGTTTCTCGATTGTAGCTGTAATCTTCTTGTTGAGATCATCCACTTTCTTCTGCTGTTTTTTGAGTTGAGCGGTAAGCTCTTTCTCTTTCTTTTGCAGGTCCTTGAGCATTTGTTGCTGTTTGCGCTCGTCACGCGCCAAAGCTTCTTGTTCGCGTTTCTTTGTGTTGAGCACTTTCTGCTTATCGGTTTTATGTTGGGCCAGTTTGTTGTTCTGTGTTTTAATCTCGGTTTTTACCCCTTCTATACGGGCTACTTGCTCATGTCGGTATTGTGCAAAAAGTTGCAGATAACGCACACGACGAACCAGTTGCTGAAAACTTGTGGAGGAGAGTAGAAAGAGTAATGGCGACTGTTGTAGGCGGGCATAATGTGATTCGCGAACAATGCGTGCGTAATCGTCCTTGAGATTACTCAGCGTTTGTTCAAGCGTATCCCGACGGCGACTCAGTTGCTCCATCTCGTCATTTATAGATGTGATCTCTTGGCCCAAACTATTAATCAGTTTCTTTTGCGTAGCAATATTCTGGTTAATAAGTTGCAGTTTGGTCACTGTGGCAGTTTCGTTTTTCTTGGTCTGTTTGAGCATTTTATTGGTCTGCTCCATTTCTTGTTTGAGTTTGCGTTGTTGTTTCTGCAGATTCTTGACTGTATTATCGGCAGCAAACAAACTGCAGGACAGCAGCACCATAAAACAATATGTCAGTATCCGTCTCATTCAAAAAAAGTATCTATGTATTTATATTTGTCCACATTTAGCCTTCGTATACTCATTGGCGTATCATACGTGATATCGCCATAGGTCATGTCAAGCCGCACCAAATGACCTTTGTAGGAGTAACTGAGTGTAACCTTATCTCCTTTCTGCGCTTTTTCTCCTGCGGCAAAAGACTGCAGGTCGTTCCATCGTATGCGTGGTACAATAGGGGCGTTTTTGGCGATAATTGCTTTGGTATATTGGCGATTGATTTTATCGATAGCGACCACCTCTTTCGGGGTTATCTCTAATCGCCCGATCTCAATGTTCATCATCGGTCGTACTACAAGGATAACGATGGAGTCACGCACAACGTGCATGCTGCAACCTATCGTGTATTGCATAGAATCCATTGAGGCTGTAGCAATACAGTTTGTGGCCTGTGCTGTTTGCCAAGTCGTTCGTTTGGTAGTCTGACGACCTGTGGCGCAACCGCATAACATTGCAATCAGCAGAAGTAGTATGATATATTTTTCACTTTTCACCTCTCACCTCTTTTAAATGTTCTATTACTACTTCTTTCACCTCGTCATCGTGCGCATTGTCTAATGCTTTTTTGAGGTAGAATTCTGCCAGTGTATTTTGTCCTTTGAGATAAAGAATCCACGCGTAAGTATCGAGAAAAACAGCATTGTCGGGTTCAGCCTGAATCGTGGAGGCGCTCATCTTCTCCGCGCGGGACAAATCACCTCCGTGCGTAGCCATTGAATAGGCGTAGTTATTGATGGCTGTCATGTTCTTCGGCCAGAGGTACATGGCTATCTCGTAGTTCATATAACCCTTTTCCAGTTGGCCGATGCTTACCAGTGAGTCTGCATTGTAGGTAATGAGATGACTCACGTAGAATGCGCAGAGAGGCACATTTTTAATCAATTCGTATTCGGCAACTGACTGCGGCAGTAACTTAGTTACTCGTTGAGCTATATCAAACACCTGTTTTTCTTCGCCGAGATGCACGTGTATATCGGCACGGAATATCAGAAAATTTATAGACTCCGGATCTTGTTCTAAATAACGATCAATCTCGGCTACAGCTTGTTTGCCTTTGTTCAAACCCAAATAAATGCGGTATCTATTCAGCGCACTGTTGGCGTTGTAGCCATTGAGAGCATCCACTTGGTTCTGCACCTTAAGGGCTTTTTTCCATTGTTCTTTGCCCAGAAGATAATTAAGATAGTGCTCGTTACATTCAGAAGGTGAAGTCTCGTAGGCTTTAGCAAAGTACTCGCCGGCAGCATCTTTTTGTTCGCAACTGGAGAGCAAGACACCTATATGGTCATTGACGAATGCATCGTTCGGATTGATTGCATGGCAGAAGTCCAGTAGTACATATGCTCGGGCATAATCTTCTTGTTCAATCGCGTGCCGAGCCGCATAGAAATAGTATAGGAACTGCTGCTCCTGATCCACCGTCATAGCCTGCTTTACTTTCGGCCTGGCAAACAGGCTCACGCTGCATACCAGCAACAAAAATACTATAACTCTTCTATCCCGCACTTGTTATTTCCTCCCACTATGTCCAAAACCACCTTCTCCGCGTTCGGTCTGGTCGAGCACTTCTACGCATTCAATTTCCGCGTGCTCATGACGCGCAATGACCATTTGACAAATTCGCTCTCCCGGTTCAATCGTTTGCTCTTCGCCGGACAGATTAATCAATATCACGCCCACTTCGCCGCGATAATCCGAATCAATCGTCCCAGGCGTGTTAAGTACGGTCAAACCGCGTTTCAAAGCCAATCCGCTACGCGGACGAATCTGTGCCTCATAACCAATCGGCAACTGAATATATAATCCGGTAGGAATAAGACGACGTTCCAACGGTTGCAGTATGATTGGTTCGCTGATGTTGCAGCGTATATCCATACCGGCTGCCTGTTCGCTTTCATATTTTGGAAGCGGATTGTTGCTTTTATTAAGGACTTTCAAAATCATAAGTTATCTATTAAAAACGTTTCTCTACCAATACGTGCAGACCTTCCGGCACAATGCGAATATGTATATCTTTCTCCATTATCACCGGGTCACCATCAATATGGAAAGGCGATTCCTTTTCGCGATAGAGCATGATATCGCGCGACTTAATTGTATCCATAAAAAGGCTGCTACTTATACTCTTGGTGAAGAGCCGTACAGCCAGACCTGGAGCGCCTAATAGTGCGGATGAACTCATGATGCATATGTCCATCAATCCGTCCTGCATGCTGGCATGCGGAGCGATGAAGGCATCGTTCCCCCACTGGTTGGCATTAGCGAAGGTAATGAGGAAAGCTTTGTGCGTGACATCAATATCTTCACCTACAATGTGGTATGTCTCCGGCTCATAGGAGAAAACATCCTTAATCGTGTTTTGTAAATAGGTGGCAAAACCTCGCTTCCCACTTGTGGTAAAGCGGTCTGCTATGTGGGCATCAAAACCTACGCCGCATGTAGTTACGAACATCTTATCGTTAGCCATACCATAGTCCACAGTAATTGGTTCGCTGTGATTAAGCATCTGAATGGCGCGAGTTGGGTTCATTGGAATACGCAGGTGACGGGCAAAACCATTGCCGCTACCTACAGGTATAATTCCCATAGCGGTCTGCGTGTCGCGCAAACCTCGGGCTACTTCGTTCACCGTACCATCACCACCGACAGCTACAACGGCTTCAAAGCCCATCACGGCAAACTGACGTGCTAACTCGGCTCCATGTCCGGCATATTCGGTAAACACAATGTTCGGTAACCATTGGCTACGGTCTAACTCTTTGTCAATCAGTTTCGGCAACTTCTTACGCTGCGAAGACTGAGATCCTGAAATGGGGTTGATGATAAAAGCTATATTTTTCATATCACACAATTTTGCGCGGCAAAATTAC
>JAEDLW010000084.1:0-2262 GCA_016295035.1 Paludibacteraceae bacterium | reverse complement strand
TCCGTTGCGTCAACAGACACCCCAGCGTGAGTTTGCGCTGCAAAGGTACAACAAAAATTGCACATGCGCAAATTTATTTTGTATTTTTATAGAAAAGGGACAAAAAAAAGAGCACCAACGTGCTCTAATCATTTAATATGTCCTCCTGTTTAACGTCAAGGAGCGACGGGCTCTTTTTACGTCCGGAGCAGGGACGAAGGTTAAGCTAATGCGCCACTATGCAATTGTTCGATAGGGAACATTAAATCCCAGTTCTTCCCCCATACAATATTACCATTTTCCAAAACGAAATGGTTAAACTTACGAGGATCTAAGTACTTATTATATTGCGGATGCGGATGGCGACGAATAAAGTCACCTATATCCACTCTGCGCGATGTTTGGTCACTAAATAGCAAATCTACCATTAGGTTGCCGGCATCCTTTGCCTCTGTTATATACAATCTACTCACAGTTATGAATCGGCTCATGCTCATTGGAGTAAAAGAAAAAGAGTTTGCGCTGCAAAGGTACAACAAAAATTGCACATGCGCAAATTTATTTTGTATTTTTATAGAAAAGGGACAAAAAAAAGAGCACCAACGTGCTCTAATCATTTAATATGTCCTCCTGTTTAACGTCATGGAGTGACACACCGCTTTTTACGCTGTCGGTGCCAGCGATAGGTTATAGTCCTTCGGTCTTGAACTCGTCAAGAATATATGCTGGACTTTGGAAATACAAACCAGTATCAGGATTCGAGAGCGCATCGAATGTGCGGGAGCCGCAGAAGGCATCCATGGCTTCACGCATAGATAAACGTCTTTCTTCCATCAAGAGGGCTACTACATCGCGTGTCAGCGACTCAATCATAAACGTTTCCTTGCTCATTTTCTCTCCAATATTGTTAGTGCACGTTCTGTTCCGAAGAAATATTGCATCGTCACTTGGTGATACATAATCTCTTGCAAGAACTGTGCTTTGGTTATAATTCCTTCTGTGTAACGGCGAATTTGGAAACCAACCGTATCATTAGCTATCGGACCAATAACTACGTCATAATCATGCAGCGAACGAGGCTCCTTGTTCTGCCGGTTTAAGAGTATGAAGTCCGCCCATTCTTCGGTATAAGAATCGAAACGGAGCACTTTCAATTCTTCCAATTTCTGCTCGTCCAAATAATAATTCTGCACTATTTTAGTGCCAATACCGTATTGGAGTAACTTACGCTCAGCTTGGCGCGTGGCAACCTGTTTGTCTGTGGTCAGATAGAATCCGAAGCCAAAGTCCTTACCAACACGACTCATATCGAGACGTACCTGCGTGAAATCTATGTTTGTTCCGTGATAGAGCATCATGCGATTGTTCCTCCCATTCTTTTGCAGTACATCGTTACATCCTCAACGGCTTGATCGAAGGATAATGTGTGCTCTACATCGTAGAATTCGTCGGCAAAGTCAAGACCTTTGTATCGTTGAAGATACAGATATGCCTGCTGCAGCGATAGGTGGTGTGCGGCAGCAAATTCTGATACCAATGCAATCAGGTAATCTAAGCGATCTTTTAGTGATTTACTCATGTCTTTGCAACTTACCGCTGCAAAGGTACAACTTTTATTTGGATTGTGCAAATAAAAAGTGCAGATTTCGTCAAAAACCTGCACTTTTTTAGTCGAAAGTCGAAGGTCGAAAGTCTAAAAGCGCCTACAATAGTCGCTCAAGAGTGGCGAGCTGCGAGTTGGGCACGGAGTTCCGTGCTGGAGATATTGAAGAGCGGTGCGTTGGAGCAGAGGATGACTTCTTTGGCGTGAAGGTCGGGACGCGGGAGGAGCTCGACGTCCTGTCTGGGATAGACAAAGAGACGGAAGTTCTGCAGCACGAAGTCATACTCTTTCCATTGCTCTATGATTGCCCAGTTGTCCGCGCCAATGATAAGGGAGAACTCATGCTGCGGGTAGGCTTTTTGGAGCTCGCGCAACGTGTTCGCCGTGTAACTGGGTCGCGGCAGGCTATCCTCGAAGTCAGAAGCTCTGAGAGGTTTAGAGCACTCGGTCTCGGCTAAAGCCTTACGCGCGGCATCGAGACGAGTTGCGAAGTTCTTGCGCAGGTCATATTCACCCTGTAACTGCGCATTCACTTTGAGTGGGTTATTCGGGCTGACCATAAGCCATACCTCGTCCAGGTCGCTGTGTTCAGCTACCCACTTCACCAATCCGATATGCCCAAAATGGATGGGATTAAAAGAGCCGCCGTAGATACCTATTTTCATGTGTAATGTGCTTCG
>JAEDLW010000006.1:0-35684 GCA_016295035.1 Paludibacteraceae bacterium | reverse complement strand
GGACTCGAACCGCCGACCCACGCATTACGAATGCGTTGCTCTACCAACTGAGCCACAGTGGCGAAGGATGTAGCTCAAAGCTCTACTTTCGTAAAAGCGGCTGCAAAAGTAGTTCTTTTTTTTGAATTACCAAAATATTTTGCACTTTTTTTTGTGTAATTGGTATAAAAATTGTACTTTTGTCGGCTGGAAACATATAAAAGCGCTTCGGAAAGAGAGTATTTTGAAAAAGTGGATATTCATATTAGGGTTAATAGCAGTAAGTCTCGGCTGCCAAGCAGAGAAATACCGCACGCATGTAGTGACTCCAGAGACGGTTAAGTCGCTGCGGTTACGGTATGTGACGGTTAGTGATGCGGGTATGACCATACAGGATGGTGATCCGGAACGTGTGTTCTTAGTGAAGCGTTCAGGCGAAGAGATAGGTGAAGGTGGTGATGCACGCGGACGAGTGTTAGAGATCAGTTTTGACGAACTGAGCCATGAGGTGCGGCAGTACACGTATAAGGTGCTACATCTGAACGCGGATGGGACAGAGAGTAATTTGAGCAGCTATGAGTATGTAGGTGGATTCACTACAGGTGAGATAACCAATTACGAGCATTCGTTGAATACGAGCGTGCTGTACACACACTATAGCTTCACTTTTCCCAACTCGGATATACGGCTTTTGACCAGTGGCAACTACGCGCTAAAGATATACGAAGACGGAGACGAGGACAAGACGATAGCAACCGTAGTAGTGAGCGTAGTAGAGCCGGCGATATCAGTAGTTGGAAAAGTGAGAAGTGAGACAGATATAGAGATAAATAGGCGATTCCAACAATTAGACGTTTCGTTAAGCGTTGAAGGTGTAAGGTTTAACGGGCAGATGACGGATTACTTTATTGTAGTAAGGCAGAACGGCCGTTACGACAACGAGGCGTTTAAGCCTAAGCCGACGTATATAGAGAGTAATAAACTGCGATACACCAACTGCAAGGAGTTGATATACGAAGGCGGAAACGAGTACCGTCACTTTGACATTTTCTCGACCTACTTTGCCGGCGCAGGTGTAGATCGTATTGTTCATGACCGTACGGACTACCACGCGGCATTATTCGCCGACGGGTGGCGTACAGGTAACTACATGCACGAGTTTGACGTAGATGGCCAATGGAAAATCAATGCAGAACGAACGCTATACGACATGGACACGGAAGCTGAGTACATGTGGGTACATTGGGTCGTTCCTTGCGAGAATCCTTGGTTTGATGGTGCGGTATACGTAGGCGGAGACTTATTTGAAAACAATCTGAGTATGCGTAACCGTATGGCCTATGACGGTGATCGCAAGTGCTACTGGTTAGATGGTCTATTTAAACAGGGAGGATATGATTATCAGTACTGGTTCGTGCCAAACCGTTCTGAACGTTTAGCGTTAAGCGCTGAGCGTATAGATAAGGCTGTGACGCTGGAGCGGACGGAAGGAAGCCACTGGGAGACGCGCAACGAGTACACAATTTACGTGTACTATCGTCCATTCGGCAGCAGAGCAGACCAATTAGTAGGTCTGCAGGTGCTGCGGTAATAGATTAGATTTCATCGTCGTTATAATAGTTATAGGAATCTTTAGGCGCGTAGCGCTTGAAGACTTTTCCGTATATAGCACTGCGGTACTTATCGCCATATTTCTTTCGGCCGTATCCGTAGCCATAAGAGGATGTTCCGTATCCATAACCGGAATAGCCATAGCCATATCCGTAGCCGTAGCCAGAGTGTCCTTCGGTAGGAATATCAGAGAGGACAATTTGGACTTTCTCGGGCGACTCCATGACCTCAGAAATCTCCATGAGTGTCTGTTTGCAGAAGGATTTATTGGTCTGCATGCAACGAATAACATATAGTCCTATATCGGATAATTCGAGGATAGTATAAGCATCGGGAACGAGGCCAATAGGAGAAGTATCAATGACGATAAAATCATATTCTTGACGTAGTTGTTTGATTGTATTAGCAAGTTTATCGGAGTGAATGAGTTCACCGGGGTTAGGCGCTATCGTACCGGCTCGCATGATGTCGAAATCAAATGGCGAAGAAGCAAGTGTATCCTTGAGTTCGCAGTCTCCGATGAGATAGTTAGAGAGACCCATACCGGACCCAAGACCCATTTTTGTATGTATATTCGGTTTACGTATATCGAGGTCCATAAGGAGTGTTTTCTTCCCGGACATGGAGAATAGTGCAGCAAGGTTAGAAGAAAGGAAGGTCTTACCATCACCTGACTCGGTGGAAGTAACACAAACGACCATTTTGTCCTTACGCTTTACGATAAACTCCATTCGCGTACGAATAGCCCGGAGCATCTCAGCATAACTGGACCGCGGATGGTCGTGCACGAGTGTCGGGTTTTGCGACTTAGCATGGCGTACGGTACCGATAAGGCGGAAAGGTGAGATTTTTTCGACATCCTTAGTTGTACGTACTTTGTTATTAAGTAGCTCAGACGCGATAACCAAGACAAGCGGAATAATGATACCGAGCAAGAGTGCTGTGGCATTATTATTACGTTTGGTCTTCGAGTTGACAGTAGAGATGGTACGTGCCTTATCGAGGATGGTGTTATCCGGTGTATTGGAAGCCTTCTGAATCTCGGCTTCTGCCCGTTTTTGCAGGAAGAAAGTATAGTAGTTATCGTCAATACGGTAGTTACGCTCAATAGCGACCATTTGCAGTTCTTTGGTAGGCAGTTTCTTGATTTCTTTCTCTACCTCCGCATATCGTTTGTCCAAGTCTTTCTTCTCTATTTCGAGAGAAGCCCTCATGGACTCAACTACTTCGTTAATCATAGACTTGACGTTCTCAATATCCTTGGTGAACTTAGCGTAATAGACGTTTTTTTCGGAGAGTTCTCCACGCTGGATACGCAGGTCGTTGAGTTGCTGCACGAGCGAGACAAGAGCTACATCATTGAGTCCAAGAGATGTAGGGGCGATAACGGCTCCGGACTCCATATTCGTCTCCAAGTAATTGGTGAGATAATCAAAGTAGGTCTCACGCAGGCGCATGGACATCATTTCTTGGTCATAGGTAGAAATTTTATTCATGAGTTGACCTGCGTAGGAGCTGACGTCGACGAACTTATTCTCTTGACGGAAATCAGTCATAGCCCCTTCGGACTGCTGTAAAGATTCTTGTAGAGATGCGAGTTGGTCGTTGATGAAGCGTATGGAGTTTTCTGCCACCTCGTTCTTTTGTTCAAGGTTCTGGAGCAGGAATATCTCAGCGAGTTTATCAATTATCTCACAGTCACGTGCCGGAGTTTCGCTAACGAGTCCGAGCGCCAAGACGGTTGAACCTTCGGTGATGAAACTGAGCGAGAGTCTATTCATTAGCTCCTGTGCGAGTCCCTCGCGTGAACGGAAGCGAAAATAAACTTTACCACTCTCAACAAGTCTTGAAGTGGGCCAAATAGTAGCTTTGAATAACGGGCAGTCAATAACTTCTCCATATCGTGCGCGAACGGAAAAAGGTCTGTCCTCATCGGTAGAGGAGACTTTTACTACACCATCCCCTTCGAAATCCACCTGGAACAGAAGACCGTACACATCGTCACCAACGAATTCGGGTTCTACCTCAATAGGCGAATCGCGGTAGAGGTTACGTTTTTTAAATCGTCCCTGAGTAACATACTCGGTGCGGAGGTAAGGCAGCGAATCCACTACCCTGCATGCAAGGTCATAAGACTTAAGCATGATGAGCTGGTTCTGGACGTTCTTATATCCTGCGTCCACACCGAATCCCTGCATAAGTACGGAGTTAGAGCCTCCATATCCAACGGTCTCTTTGATGATTATCGTGCCCTGTGAATAGTATGAAGGGAGCCACTTGCGGTTCTGAAGGTACGCCACACAGAAAGCAATAATGATTGCAATGACGAACAGGTACCAATAATGAAGGATCTTGAAGACCCACTCCATGATATTGAAGTTGGAGTTTTCATCATCCTGATTAGGATCCTGGTAAGCGAGTCCATAATTGGCATAATTATTATACTGGCTGTTGCCGTAATTGCCGTATTGGCCGTTGTTAGATGTGTAATCGTTATTCATGATTATTTGGATAGTGTAGTCGTGTAATTAAGAACCGATATCAGGAGTGATACAGACGAAGTGATGAGTCCGAGGAAGCCTGTATAAGAGGCGAGTTTTACAAAACTATCCTTAGTCCGCGCCACGTAAATGACGTCGTTAGGATAAATATAGTAATACTTGGAATCGATAATGGTATTGGATCTGATATCGAAGTCCAGTATCTCGGGCTCTTCGTTGGTTCTGGGTCGAATAATGCGCACATGTTTGCGGTCTCCTGAGTCGAGCAGGTCTCCGGTCATAGCGAGTGCTTCGAAGATGTTCATCTTCTCCTTATATATATAATATTCGCCGGAGCGTATGTCACCAATGACGGTGAAGGTTTTGTTATAGAGGGCTATCTTGACATCTGCATCCGGAATTATCTCCTTAAATGCAGCCTTGACGGTATCCTGCGCCTCTTCTACAGTCAGTCCTTCAACGTGAATGGGTTTGAGGAAGGGCAAATCGATGGTTCCGTCGTCGTACACGCGATATGAAACAGCGTACTGGGAATTGACTGTCTCGTTGGAACCGAGAATTTTAGAAATGGTCTCGTCCATGGTAATGAGGCGGTAAATAATCTCGTCGTTGACCCTGATACGATAGTCATCTCGAACGGTATCACGTTCGTAGGTAGGAATCTTATTCTTTTTGGTGGGTTCTTGGAGTAGTCCTATAACCCGGTGACCGTAACAGCCGGTCAGTAGGATGCTCGCTATTATAACCACGAGCAACTGACAGATATGTTTCATTGTTCTCATGGTTATTTCTTGTATTTCTTAACGTGATTAATACCTGTAGCCACAATGGTATAGACGAATATACCAAACGAGAGTGTAGCGGAAACGACAGCTACGCCGGCACCTGCGGATGTGATGCCAAAGGCTTTTCCTGTGAGTTCGCGCACGTAAATGATGTCGTTGGGTTGGACATAGTAGAACTCCGAGTTAATGATATCCTTTGAGCGCAAGTCGAAAGTTTTGATGACAGTTTCGCCGTTAATCTCGCGTATGATTTTAACTCGTGAACGGTCGGAGTAAGTCTGTAGGTTACCCATGAGAGCAAGCGCCTCAAAGATGGTCATTTTCTCTTTATCGATAGGATATCGTCCACTCTTGACGCCAATGAGAGAGAAGGTGCGTTGCATGACCGTGACCTCGACAGAGATAGTTGCGTACCCGGGAATCTCTTTAAGCAAAGACGAGAGTTGCTCTTCCATGAGACGTTTTGCCTCGCGTGTCGTGAGTCCCGCAACTTGCACTTTACCGATGGTTGGAAAATCAATGAATCCCTCTTTATCAATAAGATATGAGTAGAGTTCGTTCGTCGTTCGTCCACCGCTGTACTGCATCTGCTGCATCATTTGGCTACGCGACTGTCCGCTACCTGCGTTATACATGTGCATGATGTTCTCGTCCAGGGAGTAAACATAGATATAGAGTCTGTCGCCTGTGCGCAGTTTATACTCCTCAAAGTCAATGGTATCGGCGTAGGAGGGTATTTTATTGTGCTTGGTTGGTTCCTGTAGGTAGTTCACTTTCTTCGACGTCACGCACGACGCCATCAGCACCACCACCGCAAAAATCAATATGTTCCTCAAAGAAATATTCATTATTCTTTATGCTTTATTCATTCTATCGCTTTTCGTCCCAACCAAATGGGTGTTTTGCTAAAGGTAATCTTGCTAAAGGATGGTAGTCCCCTACAAGTCCGATAGGTTCAGCGTTACGAATAGTGCTCACTATCTCGATGCATGGTCTAGCCTCGGCGATACGGAAACCATTACCTGCGAGGATCTGTTTATAGGACTCGGTGTGTAGTTCGGTAAATCCTTGACTGAACTCGAATTCCTCTCCGTCGATAGAGAGCGTACGATATGTACGTTTCTCGCCTTGCACGGCATTCTCAGGCAGACAATCGGCATTGATAGAAAGGAAATAACGCACGCGGGCTTGTTTGAGTTCAAGGTAACCAGCCACTCGGTCGAAAGACATGACGTGCACAATATTCTTCTGTACAGGGCCAAAGATCCACTGGAGCATGTCATAGAAGTGAACACCGATATTCGTAGCGATACCACCACTTTTATGCACATCACCTTTCCAAGAAGAATAATACCACTTACCGCGTGAAGTGATATAGGTCAGATCCACGTTGTATATTTTGTCCTTAGGTCCTTCCATTACTTTTTTGCGCAATGCAGCTATTTTATCATGCAAACGAAGTTGGAGAATGGTGTACGCTTGATGACCTGTTTCAGCTTCAAGTTCAACGAGGTTGTCGATGTTGTAGGGATTGAGCACGAGTGGCTTCTCGCAGATAACGTTACACCCAAGACGCAATCCGTAACGAATAAAGGCGTCGTGTGTATAGTTAGGTGTACAAATAGAGACCCAATCGAGAGGATTATCGGTACGCATCTGTTTTGAGCAGAAACGGTCAAATTGCTCGTTTTCAGTATAGAAGGAGCAATCGGGGAATGAACTGTCAAGACGTCCTACGGAATCGAATTTATCATAAGCAACAAGCAGGTTATTACCAGTATCAGCAATTGCTTTGATGTGTCTCGGTGCAATATATCCGGCAGCACCTATTAAAGCGAAATTCAATTTGTTTTTCATATGAGATTACATAATTAGCGTACAAAATTACTACAAAAATTGCATACACACAAATTTTTTATCATATTTTCTTCAAAAATGAATGAAATTCATTGTTTTAGTTTGATTATATGACAATATGCTCGCACAAATTGCCAGATATGCGGGATTATATGCAGGCCTAAACGCAGATTATATGCAGGCTTAAACGTGGATTATATGCGGGATTATATGCGGGATTATATGCAGACTTAAACGCGGTACAAAGCACAGACGGAAATAGATCCATGTGCATGCCAAGTAGAATATATAATTAGTATGTGATTAGTATGTGATTAGTATGTGATTAGTATGTGATTACTATGTGATTAGTATATAATTAGTATGTCGCTAAGCTTTGAGTAAGCATAGAGAAACCTAAGAGTAGTACAGAAACTACCTGATTTTATTCTACTTCTGCACCGGAAGTGTTGAAAATTTTCCCGTCGCGGAGGATGAAAAGTTGTCCGTCTTTGATAAGTTTGTTGTTTTAGTTTGTGGTTTGTGATGGATTAGGTTTACGTCCTTTACAACCTTTTTTCTCTTGCTAATTATTGTTTTATTGTAGCAAAATAGTTACTACGAATAAGTTTATCTGACAATTCATAGGCTTCTTGTTCTGAGATTTGGCGATTATGTCTGGCAGCAGAATCCAAGAGATTTACACCAAAACCCTTCCAATAATAATCCTCACAACCAATAAGATGCATTATGGTCGGATAAATATCCATTTGATAGCAAGTATCAGTAATTTGGATGTTATCAAATATGTACGGAGAAAATATGATAAGAGGAACAAAAGCTTCTTCAATATGATAATTGAGATTATTTGCATGACATACAGTTGCATACTCTTTTCTCTTGTCCTCCGGAAATATAGTATGGTCACCTGTAATCACTATTGTTGCTTTGGACAATAACGAATCATTCTCAATCTTTGATAACAGTACTTGCAATCCGGCATCCATGTAATGAATACTTTTGAGGTAATCTGACATATATGCTGGCATTTCTTGAGGTACTTTCAAATGAGAACGCGAAGCCCCATATTGAAACGGAGAATGGGATGACATAGTGATTATTTGAATCATTTGGTAGCCTTCATGCAAACAATCTAATGCGGTTTGGAATAACAAACTATCATCTATGCTTCTTATAAATGTTGTATCATACGCATAAGCTGGACTCATGTATTGCTGGTTCCAAATTCCAATTTCATGCGAGAGAATAGTAATGGCTTTTCCTTCGCAACATTCTCCGATAGAGGGATACTTATTAGTTGGGAAACGGAAACAAGAAGCTCCTTGACTTATCGGCAATAAACCTGTATTGAGTATCATTTGCCCGTCGGCAGAGGTTCCGCCCTTTGTTTGCTTACTGATTTTAATTGCATGCAGGCAGGGATGTGTTTGCGTGAAGTTATACAAATATGGAGTAGAGACTTTATTAATAGCCCAATTTTCCAAACTTTCGACCATTATTAGAATAAGCGGAGTTCGAAAAGTAATGTCTTTTGTGTCAGTTTGCATAAAGGCACCTAACTCTGAAGCATCTATATTTTCGTTAGATTTGAGATTTCGCGCTTTTAGGTTCTCTATTTCGTCAACAATAATGAAACCAATTGAATGTAGTAATGTAAAGTCTTTCACTTGGTCTCTATAAGACATTGAAGATAAAGTCATGCGCATTGAAAGGCTTAATGGATTATAAAACATACTGCTATTATTACACCATCGATGAGTCATCGAGAACAAACCTCCAATAGAGATACAATAAGAAATCATTACACTTGCAATCGCGCATTTCCAATTTCTAATCATCAGAGGAACAGGAATAAGTAATAGCGCATAAAGTAGGGATATAAAGTAATAAATACTGTCTTTCCAAGAGCAATAGAACCATACACTACTCCAAAAGCCATCCATGTTTCCAGCCATAGAGAGTGCAAAAACATCTAAAAATGCTGCGTTTGATCTATAGTAGATTAAATTTGCCAAGATCCATGTGTCAAATACTAACGAAAGTATTATTGTCCACCATGATCGTTTGGACACAAACACAAAACCTGCAAAGAATATAGCAACTGCTATTTTAGGGAGCCAAAAAGAGAAGAACTCGGCTGGCGCATGCCACAAACTAGATAATAAAATGGAGTGAAAGCATTCCCAATGGAAAATAACACACTTAATAAAGATTGTGAAAGCAAAAAGGAAGAATACACACCATTGAGCGCGATTGCCTTTTGAAAGGAAAGATTTGATTTTTTGTAACATGATTGATAGTAATTATTTATTTCGCTTACTATCAATCGCAAAATGGGATATAAAAAAGGCGTGAGCTTTTCTCTCACATTCACGGGAAGTCCGGAAAGAAAACCCGCCTCAAAACGAGAATCGCTCACACCTAATGTGCGAACATTACTACGTTTTGAGTGCGGAATACCTTCTGTTCGGCTTCCGTGAACATGCATTTACCCAATTCAAAAAGAATTAGTTTTCCGGACTTTTTCTTTGAATGTGAATAATAGTAATGCTATTAATAACTCATTATGTCCTCCTGTTTTAACGTCAGTGAGTGACGGTGGTATTATAAATCACCAGACCAGCCGTGACCGAGATCCCAGTGTTCATCATATCTAAACTCAAAATACGGCAAGGCGAAATATTTCTCAATCAACGCCGTTAATTCGCCTTCAATATCCTTTGCCCATTGACCAACAAAGACGATAAACTTATCAATATTCCAAGACACGCGACCACGAGGTACTTGCGTGTAATCACCTTTGAACTTAGTCGGCTGATGATCAGCCATAGCACGGAAGAACTGCTCCTTCCAAATTTGTCGATGCAGCCTTTGATAGTTGATATACGGCAAGCCTCTATCAGCCGCTTCTTCTATCATCTTAGGCGTTAATTCCTTCTTATATACGCCGAAGAAATCGTGTTCCTCCGGATCATACCAGAAGATTCCGACAGAAGGCATAGGCTCATCGAAAGATTTCATATCCTTCATCATGGCTTCTTTCTCGCTATGTGATAATATGGTCATAATTCATCAGTATATTATGTGGCTGCAAAGGTACTGCTTTTTTTTGGAACATGCAAAAAAATATGGGTATTTTTATTTTTTTGATGAAAAACATCCGGAAATTTGTGTATGTGCAATTTTTGTAGTACTTTTGTAGGCGGAATGAGAATGATAAAGAGAATGAGAAAGATACTGTTTATATGTCATGGCAATATCTGCCGGTCGGTGATGGCAGAAATGGTAATGAAGAATTTGTGCAAAAGTGCCGGTGAAATCGAGCGTTTTGTTATCGATTCGGCTGCTGTATCTACCGAAGAAATCGGCAACGATATCTATCCTCCGGCTAAACGTAAACTACACGAAAAAGATATTCCTTTTGAGCACCATGCGGCACGACAGATTACGCGTGCAGACTATTCCTATTATGACTATATCATTTGTGCCGATCATTCCAATTTGCGTTGGTTGGAGCGTATCATTGGCGAAGACACCAACAATAAAGTGTCGCTGATGATGACATGGGCAGGGCAAACACGCGATGTAGCCGACCCGTGGTACACAGGTGACTTCGAGCAAGCTTACAACGACATTTATTCCGCCTGTTGTGGCATCTTGAAGCAATTAAGTGCATAAAAAGCACTTTTTTTGTCAAATTATTTGCATACATGCAAAAATTATATTACCTTTGCACGCTAATTGTGTGCAAGGAGTATTGTGTTACGGCGAGTAAAGAAATATATTGCGGATAAGATGCTGCTTGGCGACGGTGCGAAAGTGCTCGTGTGCGTCAGTGGCGGCGCCGATAGTGTGGCGCTGTTAGATGTACTGCTTAGAGCCGGTTACGAGTGCGTCGTAGCACATTGTAACTTTCACCTCCGCGGTGCAGAGAGCGACCGAGATGAAGCCTTTGTGCGCAACTTATGCGGTTCGCTGGGAGGACGATTGCGCTTTGCTCCTGAGTGGCTTAGTTACGCAGGAACTATCCCACTCTACGTGCGAGACTTTGATACTTTTTCGTACGCGCGGGCGCAACACATGAGTATAGAGACAGCTGCGCGCGAGTTGCGCTATACGTGGTTTGGCGAACTTGCTGAACAGTTAGGCTGCGAAGCAATCGCGGTGGCACATCACCAAAACGACCAAGCCGAGACTATCCTAATGAATATCCGTCGCGGATGCGGACTGCAGGGACTGCGCGGCATGCAACCTAAAAGCAATAATGCCTACCATGAGGGCACACCGGTTATTCGGCCGCTGCTGTGCACGACACATGATTACATTTGCCACTACCTGCGCGATATTCGCCATATAGACTGGGTGGAAGACTCGACCAATAGCGACACGAATTATAAGCGCAACGCAGTACGAGAAGAGTTGAAAGGCTGGACGAAAGCAGAGATTGAACATTTAGTAACGCTATCAGAGAGACTATGAAACATTATGGCCTGATAGGAAAAAAGTTAGGGCATAGTTGGTCTGCCGATTATTTTGCCCGCAAGTTTGCTGCGGAAGGGATAGACGCGGACTACAGGCTGATTGAGCTTAATGCGCTCTGGGAAGGTATTCCAAAGGATTTGGAAGGTTATAATGTGACGATACCCTATAAGCATGCTATTATCCCTTATTTAGACAGTGTAGATGCAATCGCGGCGGAAATTGGTGCCGTGAATGTAGTGAAACATGGCGTGGGATATAACACCGACTACATCGGAGTTATCGAAAGTGTAAAGTTGCACGTTGATAGTGGTTGGAAAGCACTTATTATAGGTCGTGGTGGAGCTGCACGAGCTGTACATTATGCGCTGAAAGTGATGAATATTGCAAGCGAGATGACCAATCCTCATGGTAAAATAGAAGCAGATGTGAGTCAATACAATTTGATAGTTAACGCGACGCCGCTGGGTATGTGGCCGGAAGTTGATACTTACCCCGAAATCGATTACTCAGCGTTGAAGCCGCAGCAAGTGCTTTTTGACTGTGTATATAATCCTGAAGTGACAGAGTTTATGCGACGCGGGAAAGCGCAAGGTTGCACAGTTATTGGCGGGCTGAAGATGCTACAAGTGCAAGCGGAAGCCAGTTGGAAGATTTGGAATTCTATATAATATTGAATGTTTAATGTTTAAAGAAATATGAAAAAAATGATTTTAGGCGTTCTATGCGCTGTGATTAGTTTAAGTGTGTCAGCACAAGCTATTCGAGAAGGCGAGATGGCTTTAGTGTATTATATGCCTCAGACGCAGATGGTCATAGATGTTGAGTACGAGACCGTTATTTTGCACCGAGGTATTTACTCTGAATATGCGAAACAGTATTTGGGTTCAGCCGAAATAGTGAGTGAAGATGACATGTGGTACCGCATAACAGATATTCATACAAGTCTTCAGACTGCGGCGGACTACACTCGTATGTGCAAAGTGACGGATTATCCGCTACTCTTGTTATCGCACAAGGGTACGTTGTTGGGATACAACATAGAGCGTGAAAAGAAAGAGAGTTCATGCAGCCACTCCGCTTCTGCTCCCAAAGACAAATTGGAAGAGAATAAAGTGCATGTTTTGCCCCTATTTGAAGAGCACTTAGCCGGTAAGAGTCTGGCAGAGCAAGCACACGGAGCAGCTAAGTTGATTTACCGCATTCGCGAGAATCGAATGTATTTGGTTGGCGGTGAAGTGGATAAAGTACCTGCAGACGGCCGAGCAATGGAGTTAGCACTCAATAAATTAGACGAGATGGAGCGGGAGTTAGTGGAGTTGTTTATCGGTCGTATAGAGGTGGTTAAGCACAAGAAAAGTTTTACTTATGTGCCTGTGAAGACGGAAGAGTTTGACTTGGCTTATTTCTCGGAGACTCAGGGTTTCACGACTTCAGAGAGCGGAGATGCCATTAAACTCAGCATTACAGCGCGCCGTCAAACGAAAGGTCATGCCAATGTGGACAATAAGAAGAAGGCTCCTCAGCCGTCGCAAATTTTCTACAACCTTCCCGGTTCAGCAACGTATAAGATTACGTATTTGAACGAGGTGCGCGCAAAAGGAGAGATTCCAGTGGCACAATTCGGTGTGTCGGTTCCTTTGGCACAGGATTTGTTCAATGGCAAAAAACAACCGCAAATACGTTTCAATCCGCAAACGGGAAATATTGAATCAATTAAATATTGATTGTTGAATGTGTAATGCTGAATGTGTAATGAAGCGATCTTTAGTAATATTAGCTTGTTTGATGGCATTAAGTATTCAGGCTCAGGAGCTTAAGTGCACAGTGACTATTAATTCAGATAAGATAGAAGGCACCAATAAGAGCGTATATGAAACGTTACGTCAAGCGATTATGGACTACATGAACAATAATCGCTGGACAAATATGACTTTTGCCGAAGGTGAGAAAATAGAGTGCTCGATGATGATTATCGTCAATTCGGTGAGCGATAATCTATATAATTGCGAGATGCAGTTGCAGGCGAAACGTCCGGTCTATGGTACGACCTACTCTACCCCACTGCTTAATTTCTCGGACAAGAACTTTGCGTTCACCTATCAAGAATTCGACCGTATCGAATATCAACAGAACCTGTTCACAACTAACCTGACGGCTATGCTCGCGTATTACGTCTATTTGATTATAGGTCACGACTGCGACAGTTATCAGAAGTTAGGCGGCACACCCTATTTCCAAGCGTGTGAAGATATTGTCAGTACATGTCAATCCGCGAGCATGGATGCTATTGAACAGAAAGGTTGGAAGGCTTTTGACAGCAACCGTAACCGCTACGCGCTCATCAATAATCTTATGGACGAAGCATTTAAGAAATACCGCGAGTACTACTACACCTACCACCGGATGGGTTTGGACTTAATGACCGCGAATGTGGCAAATGCACGCGCAACGATAGCAGAAGGCCTGCCTGTGCTACGCGATGCTAACAGAGCCCGACCGGCTACCTATGTGGTGAATGTTTTTTTGGATGCCAAGGCCGACGAGTTGACAAATATCTTCATGAAGGGAACGGACAAAGAGAAAAAGTCAGTATACGAGATTCTGATGGATATCGACCCTACGCGCAATAACCTCTACGATAAAATTGTTGAGAACAAGTAATATGTTACAACACCTACACATACAAAACTACGCCCTTATCTCGCACTTAGACATCGATTTCGAAAACGGTTTCTCAGTGCTCACCGGTGAAACAGGTGCCGGTAAGAGTATTATTCTTGGTGCTTTGGCATTAGTCATGGGAGCACGCGCTGACCTCAAGACTATAACCGAGGGAGAAGAGCGATGCGTCATCGAAGCGGACTTTGGAGAGTATCTCATTCGTCGTGAACTAAACCGCAACGGACGAAGTCGCTCACTCGTTAACGACGAAGTGGTGACACAAGTGGAGCTCAAAGCACTTGCGAATAAGCTCATTGATATCCACTCGCAACATGAGAACCTGCTGTTAGCAGATGATACCTTCCAACTAAGCGTAGTGGATGCTATTGCGGGAAATGCCGCAGAACAAACGGCATATGCAGCTGCCTATACTACCTATCGCAACGCAGAGAAAGCACTCCACGATCTCAAAGCCTTAGCAGCCAAGACCAGTAAGGACCAAGACTATATAGCCTTTCAGTTTGAGCAGTTGGACAAAGCACAACTGAACGACCCGAACGAACAAGAAGCATTAGAGGAAGAAGAATACCGACTCAGTCACGTTGAACAACTCAAAAGCAGTTTGCAGACAGCACTCCAAGTCATGGACAACGACGAAGGCGGTGCGCTCGAACTTATTCGCACAGCGAGAACGGCATTGGAAGAAATTCCTTCCTTATCCGACCGACTGCAGAGCGTTGAGATTGAGCTGAAAGATATTGTTGCTGAAACCCATCGAGTAGAAGAAAACACAGAACTCGACCCTCAACGACTGCAAGAAGTACAGGAACGACTTGATTTATTCAATACCCTATTGCGTAAACATAATGCGCAGAACCTAAACGAACTGATAACTTTGCGTGACGAGTTAGGTAAACAAATGAATCAGATTGCCTCTTTCGACGACGAAATAGCGCGCTTGGAAAGTGAGTTAGAAGCTGCTTTAGACCATCTTCGTCGCGCTGCGGATGCGCTGACCTTGAGCCGAAGTAACGTACGCGAACAGATTGCTGAGCGACTGACGGCTGACCTGTCCCAATTAGGTATCGCTCACGCCAAAGTAGATATCTCTATTACGCCATTAGATGATTACATGGAGTCGGGACACGATAATGTGCAGTTCCTTTTTGCAGCCAATCTCAATCAGTCACTTCGCCGCGTGAGCGAAGTAGCCAGTGGCGGTGAGATGGCGCGTTTCATGCTATGTGTCAAAGCATTAATCGCTTCCACGAACGGACTGCCTACCATTATCTTTGACGAGATAGATACCGGCGTCAGCGGCGAAGTGGCAACGCAAATGGCTAAAATCATGTGCCAGATGGCAGTGAGCAGACAGATTATTGCGATCACCCACCTGCCGCAAATCGCAGCACAAGCGAACGCGCAATATAAAGTGTACAAAGCCGATACCGACACACGCACCGAGACACATATTGTACGACTAAAACAGAACGAACGAGCACAAGAGATTGCTTCTATGCTCTCCGGAAAAGAAATAACGACCGCCGCTCTCAAAACGGCACAAGAACTGCTAAATAAATGAGTTTACCACTTGCTGAACGCGTCAGACCAAAGACGCTGAGCGAATATATCGGGCAGAAACATCTGGTTGGCGAAGGAGCTATCTTAAGACAGATGATTGAAAGCGGCAACCTGTCGTCGTTTATATTGTGGGGGCCTCCCGGTGTTGGCAAAACTACCCTTGCTCGCATTATTGCACATGAATTAGAGCGACCATTCTACACTCTTTCCGCCGTGACGAGCGGAGTAAAGGAGGTACGCGAGGTCATTGATAAAGCCAAACGAGAAGCGAAAATCAATAGCGGACTCTTTGCAGCACAAACAGATCAACGTTCACCGATTCTCTTTATCGACGAGATACACCGTTTCAGTAAATCACAGCAAGACAGCCTGCTCGGAGCGGTTGAGGACGGAACGATTACGCTGATTGGCGCGACTACCGAGAACCCAAGTTTTGAGGTGATTAACCCGCTTCTTTCACGCTGTCAGATCTACGTGCTCCAACCGTTGGGAAAAGACGATATGCTGCAACTGCTTAATCGCGTAATAAACGAAGATGAGGAACTGCGAGATAAACATTTGGTAGTGAAAGAGACCGAAGCCATTCTGCGCTACAGCGGCGGCGACGCACGGAAGCTACTAAACATTATCGAATTGGTCAGCAATTCAGGTATACAGGAGATTGACAACGAAACTGTCACTAAACAGCTGCAGCAGAATCCCGTTGCCTACGATAAAGACGGCGAACTGCATTATGATATCATCTCGGCTTTCATCAAATCTATTCGTGGCTCTGATCCGGATGCAGCTATCTACTGGTTAGCACGAATGGTGGCAGCGGGCGAAGACCCAAAATTCATTGCACGCCGATTAGTGATATCCGCCAGCGAAGATATCGGTTTGGCAAACCCCAATGCCCTACTGGTGGCAAATGCATGTTTTGATACGCTTCAGAAAATCGGCTGGCCAGAAGGACGTATTCCACTCGCTATGGCTACCGTCTACCTCGCTACTTCGCAGAAGTCTAATTCTGCCTATTTAGCAATAGATAACGCTCTGGCAGAAGTAGAAAACAGCGGCAACTTAGCTGTTCCATTACACCTACGTAATGCGCCTACACAACTAATGAAAGACCTTGGATATAGTGATGGATACAAATATGCACACGACTATCCAAACCACTTTGTCAAACAGCAGTTTCTGCCGGACGAACTCCTTGGGACACATTTCTGGGAGGCACAAGGCAGCCCGCAAGAACAGAAAATGGCAGAGTGGATGAAATATCTTTGGGGTGCCTCCGAGCACTCCGATAAAAAGTAAAGCGTGAAAGGTGTTTATGTACATATACCATTTTGCAAGAGTCGCTGCGCATACTGCGATTTCTTCTCCACCACCCAATTAGAGCGGCGAGAGGAATATGTACAAACCCTACTAAGTGAGATAGCAGCGCGCGTGCCGGATAATGACCTTATTGACACCATCTATTTCGGCGGCGGAACACCTTCACTACTTGAAACAGAGCAGATAGAGCGGTTACTAAATGCCTTGCTCGCCAAGACACCTACTATGCCCCAAGAGATTACCTTGGAAGCCAATCCGGGCGACTTGACCCTTGAAAAACTAACTGCATTGAAGCGACTGGGCATTAACCGACTCAGTATTGGTATACAGTCCTTTAACGATGCGGAACTCCGACTTATTGGCCGTCGACACAATTCCGCACAAGCGATACAAGCAGTTCGCGATGCACAAACCGCCGGTTTTGACAACATAAGTATTGACCTGATTTATGCCTTGCCCGAACAAAGCATGGAGAGTTGGCGAGAAACCATACATACAGCCCTTCAATTAGGCGTACAACATATTTCCTGCTACTGCCTAAGTTATGAGGATGGCACACCGCTAACACGGCTTTTGGACGATGGGAAGATCAGTCGCGCAGACGAAGATACAGAGAACATGCTATATGATGAGTTATGCAAAATACTAACAGCAAACCGTTTTGCTCATTATGAAGTAAGTAACTTCGCTCTACCTGGCCGACAGTCCAAACATAACTCGTCCTATTGGAACAACACACCATATATTGGACTTGGAGCAGGTGCGCATAGCTACGACGGGCAAAATAGGCGTTGGAATATAGCTGACCTATCAGCCTATGTTAGGTGTATGTTGAGCCACTCTAAGTATTGGGAAGAAGAGACACTAACCGAGGAGCAAAAAACTATAGAACATATTATGCTCGGACTACGAACAAAAGAGGGCATTACACTTACGGAGGAACTGAAACCAAAGGCAAAGCCTTTAATCGAGCAAGGCCTACTCAAACAAACGGGTGCAACTATTACAGCTACGCAAAGCGGCTTACACATACTTAATCGAATAATAGAACAACTAATATGAAAAAGTACAAAGACTGGTCATTCAAAGCTAAATTTATGGTATGGTTCTGGTCACTATTCGTTGCCGGATGCCTTTTCTTGTATTTGCTTTTTGTCTCTATCGACAAAGGTTGGATAGGTTATTTGCCTCCATTAGAAGAGCTACAAAATCCAAAGAATAAATTTGCCACAGAGGTATTCTCAGCTGATATGGTTTCGCTGGGACGCTATTACCGAAAAGAAAATCGCGTCGGCGTGCAGTACGCAGACCTATCACCCTATCTTGTGGATGCACTAATATCCACCGAGGACGTACGCTTTTATGAGCACACCGGAGTAGATAGTAAATCACTCTTCCGCGCAATTGTATTGCTTGGTCAATCCGGTGGCGGCTCTACGCTTACCCAACAGTTAGCCAAGCAGTTATGGTCGCCGAGAGCCAACAACATCTTCGAGCGTGCCATGCAAAAGCCTATTGAATGGGTTATAGCCACGAAGTTGGAGCGATTATACTCGAAAGATGAAATCTTGCTCATGTACCTCAATCAGTTTGACTTCTTATATAATGCGGTAGGTATCAAATCGGCTGCGCAAGTATATTTTGCTACCACGCCGAAGGACTTACGTATAGAGCAAGCTGCCATGTTAGTCGGTATGTGTAAGAACCCAGCGTTGTACAATCCTATTCGCCATCCCCAAAGGACAACAGCTCGTCGGAATACAGTGCTTGGACAAATGTGCAAGTATGAGTATATCACACAAGCTGAAAAGGACTCTTTGTGCGCGTTACCTCTTGGTCTCGAATATCGTTCGGTAGACCATAAACAAGGTTTGGCACCCTATTTCCGCGAGTATTTGCGTTTGATGCTCACAGCTAAAGAGCCTGTGCAGTCACGCTATCCATCGTGGAACAAGCAACAATATAATATTGATAAAGATATGTGGGACAATAATCCACTTTACGGTTTCTGCAATAAGAACACTAAACCTGACGGGACGCACTACGATATTTATCAAGATGGTCTGCGCATATACACAACTATCGACTCGCGTATGCAACAGTATGCAGAGGAAGCAGTGTTAGAACATATGACGGACATGCAAGAACGATTCTTTAAGGAGAAAAGTAAAAAATCCTATGCACCGTTCTCACGCGATCTCAAACAAAAAGAGATTGATGGTATTATGAACCGCACAATGAAACAATCCGAGCGTTACCGCCTTATGAGCAAGGCAGGATATACTGAAGAGCAGATCAAAGACACCTTCAACACACCTATGAAGATGCGTATTTTCTCCTACCAAGGAATGATTGATACGATGATGAGCCCGATGGATTCTATTCGTTGGCAGAAGTATTTCTTGCGCTGCGGATTCTTGTCTATGGACCCAAGGTCAGGACATGTGAAAGCCTATGTGGGTGGACCTAACTTCTCCAACTTCCAATACGATATGGCTACTATCGGTCGCCGACAAGTTGGTTCCACTGTAAAACCGTACCTCTATACACTTGCTATGTTAGAGGGAATGTGGCCGTGCGACAAGGCCGTTAACCAAGAGATAACGCTTATTGACGGAAACGGAAACGAGTGGACACCTCGTGATACACATGCCAAGAACCAGGGCGATACGGTGACTCTTGAATGGGGGTTGGCTCAATCCAGCAACTGGATTACCGCTTACTTAATGTCCCTATTCACCCCAGAACAATTGGTAAGACTTATGCGCTCATTTGGTATCAAAGGTCAAATAGATCCTGTAGTGAGCTTATGTTTAGGTCCATGCGAAGTGAGTGTGGAAGAAATGGTGGACGCCTACACTACTTTCCCTAATAAAGGTATTCGCGTAGAGCCGCTGTATGTGACTCGTATTGAAGATAATAATGGTAATGTGCTCGCCACGTTCACACCAAGGACTCACGAAGTGCTTAATGAGCAAACCTCATACAAAATGATTCATATGCTTCGTTCTGTCATGGATCATGGTACCGGTGTTCGTGTACGATTTAAATATGGACTGAGAGCTCAGATGGGTGGTAAAACAGGTACGACACAGAATAACTCGGACGGTTGGTTCGTAGCGTTTACGCCCTCGTTGGTAAGTGGTTGCTGGGTAGGTGGTGAAGACCGCGCAATTCACTTTGACTCTATGGCAGAAGGACAAGGAGCATCTATGGCGCTGCCTATTTATGCCTTGTACATGCAAAAAGTGTACGCCGACACCGAGCTCGGTTACGATGCAGAAGAGAAATTTGACGTTCCAAAGTGGTTCGACCCCTATGCAGGATGTAAATAGTGGAGAGTGGAAAGTAGAAAGTAGAAAGTGGAGAGAGGAAAGAGACATAGTATTTGGCGGAGATTGAGTATTATCTTTGTATTCAGTATTCATTGTTGTGTGTGTTTCGCACAACTGAATACAGACCGCATAACGTCTATTGGTCGAAATGCATTGTATTTTGAGGATTATGTGCTGTCTATTCAATATTTCAACCAAGTCATTAAGCTTAAGCCTTATCTGGCAGAGCCTTATCTGTTGCGCGCTATTGCCAAAATACAACTTTCGGACTACTCTGGCGCACTACGAGACTGCAATTCTTCTATAGAATGTAACCCATTTCAGCCTGGAGCATACTATACGCGAGGGTATATCTACAGAGAATTGGGTGATTGGGATTTAGCAGAGGCAGACTTTAGCAAGGCACTTGACTTGTCACCTGAGAACAAAACGTATCTAACCCTTCGTGCAGACGTCAGGGCACAGAAAAAACAATACGCTACGGCCTTGGAGGATATTGATTACCTACTCCGCCGCGAACCGAACTCGCCATCGCTCAACTTTGAGAAAGGTGTTATCTGCATGCATAGCAAGGATACCGTTTGTGCGCTCAATTGTTTTCTCTCTACCGTTAAATACGATAGTCAGAATCCCGGCAACTGGTCAGCACTGGGTTTAGTACAACTTATGCAGAACAATTATGATGAGGCTTTAGTTTCACTCACCAAGTCGATTAATCTAGGTTCGAAATGGGCAGGTGACTACATTAACCGAGGAATTATTTTCTACCAAACCCATAACTATCGTAGTGCGTTAGCTGATTTGGATAAGGCAGTAACTATTGATCCTTACGATGCACAACCCTACTATAACCGCGGTATGTTGCGTGCTGAATTAGGTGATTATAACCGTTCTTTAGAGGACTTCAACAAGGCTATTAATAGGGCTCCTGAGCAAGTCGATATGCGCTATCAACGTGCCTTGGTTCTCATGCAACTCCGTCAGTGGAAACAAGCACTCGAAGACTTGGACGAGTTGATAGCCGTATATCCATATTTTCTGCCGTCTTATTACCTTGCAGCTCAGGCTAAGACCGCTTTGGGGGATAGTAAGAAAGCGTATCAGTATCGTAAAAAAGCATATGACTTAGAGCAGAATAAAGATAGTATAATGGCAAGTATGAGAGACTCGCTCCGTTCTCCGGAAATAGATGTGCAGATAGCTAAAGCGACTCATCAATCAAAGGATAGGCGCAAAGAGTTCTCTGCTCGTACAGCCCAGAATCAAGCAGAACAGACAGAGCCGGAATCAGAATATAGCTCCGAGACAAGAGGTTCAGTACAAAAACGATATACCGATGTTATCAATGAGCCTAATATCGTGCTCAGTTATTACGCACAAGGACAGACCCTTCGACGCACCAACTACTTCCACTACATTGTGGACGAATACAATCGATTAGGACTGCTACCTTCACCTCTGCACTTCACTCTGCAGGAAACAACCCTCACTGCGGAGATGGTGAACAAACACTTTGAAACTATATCCCGTCTGTCGCCGCAGATTGACGTATTTGAAAAACAATACAGCAACATTGATGCCTTAACCAAGCTTACTCCTATTCAGGCTGCTTCGCTCTATTTCGCTAGAGCAATCGAATTTGCGCTAGTGCAAGATTATTCGTCGGCGTTGGATGATTGCACAAAGGCTCTCCGGATGTCCACTTACGATGTTCATTTAACTGCTATTATCACTTTTTGCCGCGCTAACTGGCGCTTTAAGTTATTGGAATATCAACGTTCGACAGGGGAATTGAGTGCTGAAGCTCATATGGATTTTGATATCATGCTTAGGGACTACGATTACGTGGTTAAACTCCAGCCGGACTTCGGTTTTGCGTACTACAACAAAGCGAACATGCTCTGTGCACAAAAGAACTACGATGCAGCAATTGAGCATTATACCAAAGCAATTAGTTGCGATAACGACTTTGCAGAGGCGTACTTTAATCGTGGACTGACACGAATATATATAGACCAAGTAGAAGAAGGTATATCCGATCTGAGTAAAGCGGGAGAACTTGGCATCTATCAAGCATATAACTTAATTACCCGATTCAAATGAGACGAGTAGTATTCACTATATTGCTATTTTTCACGTTGACAGCACAATGTCAACTACTCTATCAAATCTCGGGTAATAGCGCCCAGGCGAAGTCATATATTCTGGCTACAAATAAGTTCGTCGATATGACTTTTATTGACACTATCCCTAATACGTTCAAGTGCTTTGGGCAATGCAATAAGGTCCTTACTGAGTTTGCCTTCCAAGATTATGAAGCCCTCGCTGTACTCAGAGAAGCAGCCCTACTCCCAGATTCTATCCGTCTTCGCAACTTCTATAACGACAAACAATATGATTATATCGATGAGTCGTTACAATTAACGCTTGGTATGGGATTGGACAAATTGGCAAGAATGAAACCATCCTATCTGACTGAGATGTATAGAACAGAACTCTTCAAGAAATGGTTGCATTATGACGCGACACGCTCTATGGAGGGATTTTTTCAAGCTGTAGCAGCAGAGCGGGGACTTCCCGTTTACGGACTCGATAAGATTGGAGAAACAATGTTCATGCTTTTTGACCGAGAGCCGTTTCATTATCAATGCGAAGAACTCTATAACATCATCGAAAACCCGGAACTCGACGTTAAGCAAGAGGCCACTATCCGTGATATGTATCTAATGGGCAGACTAAGTGATATCGCCTATCAGGTGGAAGGACCGGATAATCGCTCCACTATCTCCTACTCCGATTATCAGGTCTATGCCAAACGCAATATCGAGTGGGTGAAGCGATTACAACCCTACTTACACGAAGGTAAAGCCTTTATCGTTTTAGACTGCATTTATTTAGGGGGTGATAAAGGACTTTTGGCACAACTACGTAAAGTGGGATACAAAGTAAAAGCTGTAAACAAAAAATGAAATATTCAGAACACATAGCGCCTTTGTTAGGTTTGCGAACTGCTCAAGTTGACGCAACAATTACTTTGTTAGACGATAAGGCAACTATACCTTTTATTGCCCGTTACCGCAAGGAAAAGACGGGGTCTCTGGACGAGGTACAGATAGCCTCAATTGCGGAACATTACGCGAAATTGTTGGAATTAGAAGCACGTAAAGAGACGATACTAAACACCATCGAAGAGCAGGGCAAACTAACTCCGGAGCTGAGGCAGCAAATAGAAGATTGCTGGTCGGCTACAGATTTGGAAGATATCTATTTGCCTTATAAGCCACATAAGAAAACACGGGCTGATATTGCTCGTGAGAAAGGTCTTCAGCCCTTGGCTGATCGCATCCGTAAGCAGTTTCCTGAGCCAATACGTGCAACGGAAGAGGAGCTGCAAGGAGCTCGCGATATTATCGCGGAAGAGATTTCTCAAGACGTGAAAGCGCGTAATGCGATACGGCGTGAGTTTTCGTACTCTGCGGTGTTGACGACTAAAGTGGTTAAAGAGAAGTCGGAGACATCGGAGGCTCAGAACTACAAGGATTATTTTGCGGTGAGTGAGCCTCTACGCCGTATCGCGTCTCATCGTTTGCTTGCGATTCGTCGCGCAGAAAACGAGGGATTTATTCGCGTGGATATATCGGCTGACGTGGATAAGTGTCTGGAGAAGTTGGACAGATTATATGTGCGCAATTCAACGTTTAGTGCAAAGCAGATGGAATTGGCGTTAGAAGATAGTTATAAGCGTTTGCTTAAGCCTTCCATCGAGAACGAGTTTGCAGCCTTGTCCAAGGAGGAAGCAGATACTGAGGCCATTCGTGTTTTTGCTACCAACTTGAGGCAATTATTATTAGAGTCGCCGTTGGGGCAGAAGCGGGTATTGGCACTTGATCCGGGGTTCCGTACCGGTTGCAAGATGGTGACGCTATCAGCACAAGGAGACTTGCTTTATCACGATGTAATATATTTGCATAACATAGATTCGCAAAAAGTGTTAGCCGCTGCCGTTCGGAAGTACGCTATTCAGGCTGTTGCTATAGGTAATGGAACGGCTTCTCGAGAGTGTGAGGAATTTGTGAGAAGGACTTTAGCGAATTTAGACAAGCAGCCGGATATCTTTGTTGTTTCGGAGAATGGTGCGTCTGTCTACTCCGCTTCTAAGATAGCTCGTGATGAGTTTCCTAATGAAGACGTAACTGTTCGCGGTGCAGTAAGCATTGGCAGACGATTGATAGACCCTCTGGCGGAGTTAGTAAAGATAGACCCGAAATCGATTGGTGTGGGACAGTATCAATATGATGTGGATCAGACGAGGCTGAAGGAGGCGCTCAATCAGACGATTGAGTCGGTAGTGAACTACGTTGGTGTAGATGTGAATACGGCTTCTCCGTACTTACTGACCTACATTTCGGGATTAGGTCCAACGATAGCGCAGAATATAGTAAATTATCGTAGCGAGAATGGTCCTTTTCCTAATCGAAAGTCTCTTCTTAATGTCCCTAAATTAGGTGCTAAAACATTTGAACAATGTGCCGGTTTTCTACGGATTGCGGGCGGAAGTAATCCATTAGATAATACGGCTGTTCACCCAGAGCGTTACGCAATTGCGGAACGTATTCTCAAGGAAAACGTAGGCACAGATTTATCATCAGTTGATTTGCAAAAGTACGTAACAGGTGAAGTAGGTCTCCCTACCCTAACAGATATTCTTCATGAATTACAGAAGCCCTCCCGTGATCCGCGCACTCAGGCAGAGGTGTTTCACTTTGATGACTCTGTGCACACCATTGAAGACTTACAAGTGGGGATGGTGTTACCGGGAATTGTGACGAATATATCTAATTTTGGTGCTTTTGTAGATTTGGGAGTTCATAAAGACGGGCTTATTCACATTTCTCAGATGGCAGACCGGCGGATTAATAATCCGGGAGAAGTGGTGTCATTGCATGAACACGTGCGCGTGCGCGTAATAGATATAGATATCGCGCGCGGGCGTATAAACCTTAGTTTAAAAAATATATAGTATATGGCAGACGATAAGAAAATCATCTTTTCGATGGTTGGCGTAAGTAAGACTTTTGCGCCACAAAAACGAGTACTGAACAATATCTACCTATCGTTCTTCTACGGAGCGAAGATAGGCATTATCGGTTTGAACGGTTCGGGTAAGTCCACGTTGATGAAGATTATTGCCGGTGTAGAGAAGGATTACGAGGGAGAAGTTGTATTCTCTCCAGGTTATAGTGTCGGTTATTTGGAGCAGGAGCCCAAGTTAGACCCGAAGAAAACAGTTCGCGAGTGCGTTCAGGAAGGAGTTCAACCTATCATGGATTTACTGCGCGAATACGACGAGATTAATGCTGCATTTGCAGATCCGGAGGCTGATTATGACAAGCTTCTGGCTCGTCAAGCCGAGTTACAAGATAAGTTAGATGCTTCAGATGCATGGAACATAGATTCCAAGTTGGATCGTGCGATGGATGCACTGCGTTGCCCAGATGATGATGCGTTAGTAGATACATTATCGGGTGGTGAGCGTCGTCGTGTTGCTTTATGTCGTCTGCTACTACAACAACCGGATATATTGTTACTTGATGAGCCGACAAACCATTTGGATGCAGAGAGTATAGACTGGTTAGAGCAACATTTACAACAATACGCAGGCACCGTTATTTGCATTACCCATGACCGCTACTTCCTTGATGATGTGGCAGGTTGGATATTGGAACTGGACCGCGGTGAGGGTATTCCTTGGAAGGGAAACTACTCTTCTTGGTTGGAGCAGAAGACCGCTCGAATGGCCATGGAAGAGAAGCAAGCCTCAAAGCGCCGTAAGACCCTTGAGCGTGAACTTGAATGGGTTCGTATGGCACCTAAGGCCCGTCAAGCAAAGGGAAAAGCTCGTTTGGCCGCTTACGACAGGATGCTGAACGAAGAGCAGAAAGAGCGTGAGGAGAAACTGGAGATATTCATTCCGAACGGTCCAAGGTTGGGTAATAAAGTGATTAATGCAGAAGGTGTGAGCAAGGCTTTTGGTGACAAGTTGCTGTTTGAGGACATGAACTTTATGCTTCCTCCGAACGGCATTGTGGGCGTAATCGGTCCGAATGGTGCGGGCAAAACCACTCTTTTCCGCATGATTATGGGTCTGGAGAAAGCCGATAAGGGCAGTTTCCAAGTGGGTGAAACGGTGAAAATCGGTTATGTGGATCAGGTTCACTCGAATATTGACCCAAATAAGTCCGTGTTTGAAACCATTTCCGGCGGCACAGAGTTTATTCGTGTGGGCGGTCGTGAGATTAACGCTCGCGCCTACTTGAGCCGTTTCAATTTCACGGGAGCCGACCAAGAGAAGAAATGCGGAGTACTATCAGGAGGTGAGCGCAATCGTCTACACTTGGCATTGACTCTCAAGTCAGAAGCGAATGTGCTACTGCTGGACGAGCCGACGAACGACATCGATGTCAATACGCTTCGCGCCTTAGAGGAAGGACTGGAGAATTTTGCGGGTTGTGCAGTAGTTATTAGTCACGACCGTTGGTTCCTGGATCGTATCTGCACCCATATTCTGGCATACGAAGGCGACTCGAAAGTGTATTGGTTCGAGGGCGATTACAGCGAGTACGAGGCGAATAAGCGGTTACGATTGGGTGAAGATGCTGTGCAACCGAAGCGAATTCGCTATCGTAAGTTAATGGAATAATTACTTCTCAGGAAACTGTATGAAGATTTGGTAGGCGACGTCACAATTGAGGCATTGCCCTGTTTGGCAGCATGTTTGGTAGAGGTGGATAAGAGCTTGTGAGTCAGCTGCGGAAGTGACCACTTGTCCGAGTTCCCTCCATTGGCGAATGATGCGATTATTCTCAGCAGGAATAGCGGATAGAAGTTGTAGTGCCTCCTTTTTTTGCCCATAAGCATACTTGAACGGTACGGCAACGTTGATGATAAGAATATCGACGGAGTCTCTGCCCATTCCTGGGACAGAGAAGAGTGTACGTAGGCTATCCAAATCATTATTATCCAGCACTTTAGAGAATAAGAACTCTGATTGATGTAGCAGTTGTGCGAATTGGCGAATGCGTGTTTTCGGTGCGTTCTGTGGGTGCATTCGCCCCATTTTCCACATGGAAGGTTGGATAGGTGTAAGTGAGAACTTGGTTTTGAGGAAATTGAACTCCTTGCTAAGTGGTTCGTTCGGGTCGTTGGTATCAAGCAGTCCGCTTTGGCCCATGAGTATAGCCGTGAGTTGGAAGAGATTATCGCGATGTTTACGCAGGTAGGACAATGGTGTGTTGATAGCCAATTGCTCGAAGGGGATGCCGTTTGTGTGGAAACCGAAATAGTGCGCGAGGGAGATGTAGAAAGCTTCTTCCCAACTGTTGGTGGTGATATTTAGTAGGCGGTTGATGGAGTGCGTTTTGCAGTTGAGACGACGCGTGAGCATGGTTTGTTTCCATCCGATGGTAATCAGGCTGGGGTCCTTTAGCAGAAGCTTGGCACATCGGTGTGTGAGATATGCGGAGTCCATGAGATGCGCATCAGCGATGAGTCGAGAGAGGTAGTCCTGGTCTGTAGGGTATTGCAGTACACACTGAGGGATGGGTTCGCCTTTGGAGTTGTAGATGGTTTTGTCGGCGTCGCGGACAATGTGGAGAATGATATTGTCGTAAGCAGGGTCGAGGTGATGGCGGTGCTTGAACCAGTCAGAAGAGTGTACATGGATTTCGACATTGCCAATCCAGTCGATGGTTTGGCCTGCGGGCTGGGTGGCGGGTTGAGTGGTGGATTGGGTGGCGGGTTGAGTGGTGGGTTGAGTGGCGGGTTGAGTGACGCGGAGGTGGACGGAAGAGAAGTCGGGTCCTGCATCGGTGTTGTGTATACCGACGGACAGCACTTCGAGATGCCGTCCGTCGGTGGTGAATTGCGGGAAAGAACGGAAGATTTCCCGTTGCCAGATGTAATGGAGGAGTATTTCCGGCATTTGTTTTTTTATGGTGGGTTTTGCGGCGGGCGGTTACCACTGCGTAGAAAGCATGCGCAGGTAGGAACGATAGCGCCACTGGGCGTTCTCTTGAGCAGCAGCGAAAAGCTCGGCGGCTTCGTTGGGGTACTGCTTGAGGACGGAAGCAAAACGCACTTCTCCCTTGAGGTAGTCTTGGAACTTCTCCCACTGCGGCTCTTTGGAGTCGAGTTGGAAGGGGTTTTTGCCTTCTGTTTCGAGTTGTGGGTTGTATCTCCAGAGGTGCCAGTATCCGCACTCGACGGCTTTGGCTTCTTCGGCTTGTGACTTACCCATACCGGCTTTGAGTCCGTGGTTGATGCAGGGTGCGTAAGCGATGATGAGTGACGGTCCGGGATACGCCTCAGCCTCGCGGATGGCCTTGAGTGTCTGTGCCTGGTCGGCACCCATAGCTATCTGTGCGACATAGACGTAGCCGTAGGTGGTAGCTATTAAACCGAGGTCTTTCTTGCGTACTCGTTTGCCCATTGCGGCGAACTTAGCGATGGCGCCGATCGGTGTAGCCTTGGATGCTTGTCCGCCGGTATTCGAATATACCTCCGTGTCGAGCACGAGGATGTTGACATCTTCTCCGGATGCGATGACGTGGTCGAGTCCTCCGTAGCCGATATCGTATGAAGCGCCGTCACCACCGATGATCCACTGGCTGCGTTTGACGATATGGTCTTTGTACTTAAGTATTTCCTTACATATGTCGCATCCGCAGTCGGTCATGGCGTTGATGAGTGGTTCGTATAGTTCCTTGGTAGCAGCGGGGTCGTTCGGTCTCTCGAGCCACTGCCAGAAGAATCCTTTGACCTCTTGGTTGCACTGTTCGCTCTTGAGTCCCTCGTTCATGAGTCGTGCTATACGTTCGCGCATTTTGCGGTGTGCAATCTGCATACCGAGTCCATATTCGCAGAAGTCCTCGAAGAGTGAGTTCGACCATGCGGGTCCGTGTCCGTTTTCGTTGGTGGTGTATGGTGTAGAAGGTACGGAGCCGGAGTAGATGGATGTGCATCCTGTAGCGTTAGCGGCAATCTCGCGGTCACCGTAGAGTTGACTAATCAGTTTCAGATAGGGCGTCTCACCACAACCGGAGCAGGCTCCTGAGAACTCGAAGAGCGGTGTAGCGAACTGCGACATCTTGACATTGGACTGGATGTCCACGAGGTTCTGTTTGGATTTGACGTTATTGACGCAGTATTCCCAGTTAGCTGCTTCGGTCATCTGCGACTCGAGGTCAACCATGGAGAGTGCTTTTCCCAGTTTGGGGTTACCCGGGCATACGTCCACGCAGTTACCACAACCGAGGCAGTCGAGTACTCCGACCTGTATTATAAAGTGTAACCCCTTCATTGCGGCTGGCGCCTTCATTTCGCGGGCGTTTATCGCTTCGCTGTTTATAGCGTTTAAGCCTGCGAGTTCGTTGTTGTCGAGGACGAATGGTCTTATGCAAGCGTGTGGGCAGACGTATGCGCACTTATTGCACTCGATACAGTTGTCGGGGTTCCATACGGGTACGAAAGCGGACACGCCACGTTTCTCGTACTTAGCGGTTCCGGCAGGCCATGCTCCATCTTCGATGCCTTTGAAGGCAGAGACAGGCAGTAGGTCGCCGTCTTGTGCGTTGATTGGCCGAACAACGTTTGTGATGAACTCGGGTTCATCGGTTACGGGTGACGGGTTACCGGTTACGGGGTCCAGTTTAGCCCATGCCGGGTCGATAGCGAGCTCTTTGTACTCGTTACCGCGGTCAACTGCCGCATAGTTCTTATTGACCACGTCTTCGCCCTTCTTGCCGTAGGACTTGACGATGAAGTGCTTCATCTCCTCGACGGCTTTGTCCACAGGTATGACCTGTGTGATGCGGAAGAAAGCAGACTGTAGGATGGTGTTGGTACGGTTACCGAGTCCGATCTCCTGTGCTATCTTGGTGGCATTGATGTAATAGACGTTGATATGATGGTCCGCGAAGTATTTCTTGACTTTATTAGGCAGGTTTTTAGCGAGTTCGTCTCCGTCCCAGATGGTATTGAGGAGGAAGGTTCCGTTATCCTGCAGTCCACGTGTGACGTCATACATCTGAAGGTATGCCTGTACGTGACAAGCGACGAAGTTAGGTGTAGTGACGAGGTAGGTGGAGTGAATGGGTTCGTCTCCGAAGCGCAGGTGTGAGCAGGTGAAGCCTCCGGACTTCTTGGAGTCATATGAGAAGTATGCCTGGCAGTATTTGTCGGTGGTGTCTCCGATGATTTTGACGGAGTTTTTGTTGGCACCGACGGTACCGTCTGCACCGAGTCCGTAGAACTTAGCCTGGAAGAGTGATGCATCACCCATAGCTATCTCTTCTCCAACGGGTAGTGATGTGAAGGTGATGTCATCATTGATACCGACGGTGAAGTGGTTCTTCGGTTGCGGCAGGTTGAGGTTATCGAATACAGCGAGCATCTGCGCCGGAGTGGTATCGTTGGATCCGAGTCCATATCGTCCGCCTACGACGAGTATGGATGAGAGTCCGAGTTCGAGTAGTGCATCCCTTACGTCGAGGTAGAGGGGTTCTCCGTTCGCTCCGGGTTCTTTGGTACGGTCGAGGACGCAGATACGTTTGGCCGTAGCGGGTAGTGCTTCCTTGAGGTACTTGAGCGAGAAGGGTCGATAGAGGTGTACGTTGATGAGTCCGAGCTTTTTGTTGCCCTTAGCAGCCTGGTAGTCGATGACCTCGCGTATTGCCTCACAAGCGGAGCCCATACAGATGACGATATGTTCTGCGTCCGGTGCGCCGTAGTAAGTGAATGGTCGATAGGTGCGTCCGGTGATTTTAGAGATATCGTTCATGTAGTCGGAGACGATATCCGCCACGGCGTCGTAGTATCTATTGCAAGACTCTCTGTGGGCGAAGAAGACGTCCGGGTTCTCCGCCATACCCTTCATGACAGGTCTCATAGGTGAGAGTGCACGGTCTCGGAAAGCTTGTAGGGCCTCCATGTCAACGAGTGGTCTGAGGTCTTCCATATCGATTGCCTCGACTTTCTGGTATTCGTGCGATGTACGGAATCCGTCGAAGAAATTGAGGAAAGGCACTCGTGACTTGATGGTAGCGAGATGTGCTACAGCGGCGAGGTCCATGACTTCTTGCACGGAAGCTTCTGCGAGCATAGCGAATCCTGTTTGTCGGCACGCCATGACGTCCTGATGGTCACCAAAGATACAGAGTACGTGCGAAGCGAGCGTACGTGCTGAGACGTGGAAGACGGTAGGAATGAGTTCTCCGGCGATTTTATACATGTTAGGGATCATGAGTAGGAGTCCCTGTGAAGCGGTGAAAGTAGTTGTTAGCGCACCGGCGTTGAGGGCACCGTGTACGGCACCTGCTGCTCCTCCTTCGGACTGCATTTCTTGCACCATGACGGTTTCGCCGAACATGTTTTTGCGTCCTGCTGCCGCCCATTCGTCGACGTTTTCCGCCATGGGTGATGAAGGTGTGATTGGATAGATAGCCGCTACCTCCGTGAACATATAGGCGATATGCGCAGCAGCGGCGTTACCATCGAGAGTAAGGAATTGTTTTTGTTTCATATAATTTGTTGTTTGTAATTTGTAGTTGTCGTTTTAGTATAGGAAGCCGAAGATCCAGATAGGTATTTCGTTACCGAGTCCGACTTGTATGTTTCCGACGGCAGTAGGTCTGATGCATCCTCTTTCGGGTGCTTCCGCTTTGACGTCGAAGTAGTATTTTCCATCGAGTACGAACATGGCGTTTCTTTCGGTGGCGTTGATTTTGTGGTAGACGTGCATCATGTTGTAGAAGAAAGTCTCGTAGATGTCCTGGGGGTCGAATTCTCTCCCGACGCACATGTAAGCGACGTTGGTGTTCTGCATGTAGACACGTACGGGCTTTGCGGGGTATGCTTTGTCCTCCCTATAGAGTAAGTTGAGCAGTCTTGCGTCCTTGAGGTACTTGATGTAGTTCATCGTGGTAGCCCGTGAGCATGCGATGGCATCTGAGATGGACGAGATGTTGAGTGGGCATGGCGTTGTCTGCAGCATTATCTGTAGTAGTCGTCTCATCTTAGGTAGGTTAGAGACCTCAATTTGTTTGATGAGTAGTACGTCCACCTCGAGCATCATATTCATCTGTTTGAGTACGTCAGCGACGAAGTTCTTTTTCTCCATGAAAGAAGGGAAGTATCCCTCTCTGAGGTAGTCGTCGAAGTAGTCGAGCGGGTTTATTTTCTCACAGAGTGTTCTCGCGTATGATGCATGGTTATGTAGTATGGTTTCGAGCGTAAGCGGCTCGAGTTTGATACCTGTTCTGAGCATGAGGTACTCGCGGAAGGAGTATCCTCGGAGGTTATACATTTTAACGATAGGTGCGAGGTCTCGGTTGTCCTCGATGAGTCTCATGACAGGTGAAGCGACGAAGACGATATGTAGATCTTTGTATCTATCGTGGCATCGTCTGAGTTCTCTTGACCAGTTAGGATACTCGAATGTCTGGTCGATGAAGAGTGTTTTTCCGCCTTGTTTGACGAATTTACCGGCGAACTCGATGAGTGAGTGTTCGGTAAAGAAGAAGTTGTTGAGGTTAATGTAAAGACAGGTTCTTGGGCAAGCTTTTTTTCTTCTTGCTTTTAGTTGTTGTTGTTCCCACCCGGCTTGGTCAGCAGCCTCGACTTCTTTGGCACGTGCGAGCAGGAAGTCGGTTTTCCCGGCTCCTCTCCCTCCTTTAATAGCGATGAGTCTGTCCTCCCAGTTGATTTCGTCCATCAGTTTTCTTCTGATTGGCGGATTCGAGTTAGCTACGAGATAGTCATAGATTTTAAAGAACGGTTCTAACATGGCGTTTTATTTTCAATTTGGGCGCAAAGGTACTACTATTTTTTGGAATTTGCAACATCTGCGTTTCATTTTTTATAAAAAAATGCAAAAAAAGTGGAAACGGTTGAAGTTTCCACGATTTTTTGATTAAAATAAGTTAAAAAAACGAACTTATTTAGAAATTGCTCCTGATGGGCACACTTCTGCGCATGTTCCGCACTCGGTGCAGAGATCTGGGTCAATTGAGTAGTGTTCGCCCTCAGAGATAGCTCCCATAGGGCATTCGTCGATACATGTACCGCAAGCGATGCAGTCTTCTGAAATTTTGTAAGCCATACTATATATTGATTAATGAATAATGATTAATGAATAATGATTATTGGTTATTGATTAATTTGGGTGCAAAGGTAGTGCTTTTTTTTTGAACTACCAAATTTTGGTGATATTTTTTTATTATTTTTTGCGTTTTGTGGTAGCGAGTGCTGCAGCGAGTTTGGCGGCAGGACCTGTCAAGTCATTGGATGTTAGTCCTTTACGTTTTGCGAATGTAGTCCAGTCTTTAGCTCCGACCTCCTTATTTATGGGTAGTCCGAGTTGTAGGAAGTGGCAATATGCGATGGCGAGTGCATCCGTAGCGTCGAGTTTTTTTGGCATTTTTTCGTCGGGAATATGTAGGAATCGTTGTAGCATGTCAGCGACTTGGTTTTTGGTAGAGTGTCCGTTGCCAGTGATAGCCATTTTGATTTTCATGGGCGAGTACTCGTTGACGGGAATGTCTCTGGAGAGAGCAGCTGCGATGGCGACCCCTTGTGCGTGCACGATTTTGATCATGGTTTGCGGGTTTTTATCGACGAACTGTGTTTCGATAGCGAGTTCTGTGGGCTGAAAGCGGTCGATAAGTTGTTGCAGGAAGAAGAATTCTTTTTGCAGTCGCGGGTACTGTCCGTCGAGTTTATGCACGTCGAGTACTCCGAAGTCGATTACTTCGGCCTTGTTGGCTTCGGTATCGAGTAGTGCGTATCCCATGAAAAGGGTTCCCGGGTCGATACCGAGTATGCGGTGTTGTTTTACGAGTTTGTCAATCATGTTCTGGTACGAGGAAGACGTCTTCGTTTTTTTGGTGCATGAGGTATTTTTCGCGTGCGAACTTCTCCAGGCTGTCTTTTGAGGAGAGTGTTTTCAGTTGTTTTTGCGCCTCGTCGATGGCGTTTATGTAGTTGTCTCGTTGCTGTTCGAGTTTTCGAATCTGTCTTGCTTTATGCAGGCGGACTCGTATGGACTGGTCTCCGACGAAGAACATAATGAGTGCGAACACCACCAGCGTGAGGATGTATTTATTGAGCAGATATCGTTTTACGAGTACCCAAGTTTTAGTCCAAAAAGCGTGTTCGTTCATTTTTTTTTGTAATTTGGCTGCAAAAGTACAAAAATATTTGGAAGTGTGCAAGTTTTTTTGTATCTTTGCGCAAAAATTTACAAGTATGCGGAAAAAGACGTTCATTTTGTTGATTATGGGACTGTTTCTGAGTACGGTAATGTCGGGTGAGCGACATGTTCAGATTCAGGATGTTCAGACCTGGACAGTGTCTGATTTGAAGCCTTATATAGGTGAGACAGTTATTTTTGATGTGCCGTTTTACATATGCAGTACGGCGAGCAATGTGTATGTGAGTCCTCGTCGTCTGTTCAGTCCGACTAATCAGGTTATTCCCGGTTCGTTGGAGTACCGTAATTTACTGACGTTGAACGACCACGGTTCGATACGTTTGGACAATTATCAGAGCAGTTATCCCGAGGCGCAGCTTCGTACGGGTGTTCGTATTCATAACTTGAAGGCTGTAGTTTATGCGGACCATTTGGAAATGATAAGTGGTGATTGGGTTGGTAACTTGCGCAAGGATCTTGAGCGTGGTATTCCTGATGTGGACCAGAACGGCGAGCATCGTTTGCTTATCTGCGGGATGAACCTTGAGTATTACCTGAACCAGCAGTTTGACCCGAACAGTACTATGGGTCCAGACAGCTACAGCGATCATCAGGCTCAGCGAGAGAAGGTGAGCAAGGCTCTGGCTAAGATTAATGCAGACATCTACGGTTTGGTTGAGATTCAGCAGGGTGACAGTGCGATGAAGGAGGTAGCTCGTGACTTAGAGAAGAACACGGGTCGTCCTTTCCGCATCATCCACAACGGCACTGAGGCGAGCGGCAGTTATACGACGTCAGCGTTTATATACAGCGAAGACAAGGTACGTCCTTACGGCATGCTTCAGGAAGTTCGTGTGGGTGTGAAGAACCGCAAATACATGCAGACGTTTGAGGAACTATCGACGGGTGAGAGATTCATTTATTCGATAAATCACTTCAAGGCGAAAAGCGGAAGTGCGAGTGGTGCCGATGCCAATAAGGGTGACGGTCAGGGTGCGTTTAATGCGTCTCGCGTGGCGGAGTCCAACGGTGTGATGGACAAATACAACGCGCTCAAGGCGGCTCTTCATGACGAAGATATATTGATTATGGGTGACCTGAACGCTTACGGTAAGGAGGACCCGATTACGGCCTTTTTGAAGCGTGGTTTTTACGACCTTCACCGTGTTTTCCATGCGGACTCGAGTTACAGTTACACGTTCAGCGGTCAAGCCGGCTACTTGGATCATGCGATATCGAGTGCGTCGTTGTTGGGTCAGGTGACTGGCATGGCGTCGTACACGATTAACTCGGACGAGAGCGACAAATGGACGTATGACAAGTCGAG
>JAEDLW010000055.1:0-10335 GCA_016295035.1 Paludibacteraceae bacterium | reverse complement strand
GTAATCTTCTTGTTCTTTGCATCAATAGAAGACTTGGTTACGGAAGCACCGTCAAAGCCTGTTCCAACAAAGTCACCTGCAGCAGGCTGATCCGTAACGTTAACCACGTAGTTATATACATCCGGCTGGAAGTTTGGAACAGTAGCGCCCTTGAACTGCAAGTCTGTCAACTTACCAGTCATGGAGTATTTCTCAACTGTCGGATTGATCGTATATACCTTGTCAGCCACATCCGGATGGTTTGCACTAACGACAATCGTCGTTGGCTTATTCACACCACCGTTGTAAACGATTACCGCTTGCTCTTGGAAGTTCTTTTCATATACAACCGGCAATGTAGTGGTTCCATACGGCAAGGTTACGTCAAATACGTCACCTGCTGTCAAATCCATATCTACATTATTGACATTCAGTGATTTAAGCACATTAGCCACAGCCGGTCTTGTGGTCGTAAAGTGTACTTTATACGTCTGACTCTGACCGGATTGGGCAATCACTTTAATCTCTGTATCACCACCGCTCTTGCGAAGATATTCGACGCGTTGCTCTGGCTCAGCTGCCTCATATAATACTTGAGGCAAACCTGCTGTCGGGTCATAAACCAACGTATGCTCGAGTTGGTTAACATCCAAATCTTGATCTTCGGCACTGCTATATACACGAAGTCTCTTCAAGGTAGTATTCGTCAGCGGACGAACCTCAAAGTCAATATAGTAGTGACCTATAGTCGATTTATCTTTAGATATAACCTCAATGCTCGTGCGTGCGTTCACGCGCCCGTACGTTATTATATAGGTCTGTCCGACGATATTACTTTGCGGAGTGATTGCCGGAACTTGTGCCGTACGCTCATCCAAGTTAACGGTGTAAGTCGATACAGCTGGATCAAAGCCCTTAATGGCAACGCCGTCAACAAGAATACCGCTCAGTTGAACATCATCACCGTTAGTCCGCGTGTAGTTGATTACATAGACTTGCTCTGCGCCGCTCTCGGCTACAACTAAAATGCGTTGTTGCGTTGCGCTCACGTCGCTCAGTACCACATTCTGACCGTCTTTCTTCTCGTAGGTGATAGTCGGCAGAATCTGACCATCTGATACCATACCGCCGTCGAAGACACCATCAACGAACTGGTCGGTAATCTCTACACCATCTTTATAGATATGGGCTAATGTGGCATCAGCAAACATCTTATTTTGAATAGATACCGTGTAAACTTGTTGGGTTTGGCCATCAGCTGATAGTACAACAATCTGATACTCGCCCGCATCCTTCTGACCAAAGACTACGGTTTGCTCATCTTCTGCCTTTTGCCATGTGATAACAGGCTCAACTTCTCCAGCCTCAAGGGTCTTACTATAATGATACGTATGAGCATCCCAGCCGTCAACCAATTTGCCATCAAATAAGATTCCGTTCAGCAACGCATTACCGCTCTTCACTTCATTTAACTTAACGATATACGTATTGAACTCGCCTTCGTATTCAACCACCAGCATCACTTTATCCTTAGCCTCTAATTGGCTCACTTTCTGACCTTCTAACTGCTCATAGGTGATGACTGGCAGACTACCGGAATAAGTTACGGTGTAGTCATTCACATCAGGATCCCAACCGGTAATAACTTTGCCATCGGCATAGATATTCTTCAGCGTCAGTGCTACAGTTGACGATGACTTGAATGTGATTCGATATTGGTTCGTCTCATCCGAGCTGGCATCGGGCGCGACAACGATAGTAGCGGTACCGGCGCCTATCGGCATCGTCATTGATACCTGTTGAGCCTCGTTCGCCTTATACGCCAATACAGTCGGAAGAACACCGTCGTAAACGTAGGTATATTCAAATTTCTTTTTATCCCAGCCCTCAATCAGTTTGCCGTTTACGGTAATACTGTCCAGATAGGCGTTCTCAGACTTTTGGATAATGACCGTAATCTTATACTCCTGATAGGATATCTTATCCTCAGCCGTTACGGCGTAAGTATAGACACTGTTTGCTTTGGAAGGCACGACTGTTTGTCCGCTGCGCGAAATGGTTTCGAACTTAGGAGTAGTGCTTCCCGGAGGCAGGATAAGGGTGTATTCGTACTTAGTCGGGCTGAACTCATCCCACTCAGCGCCGTTCAGCTTCATGCCCGCTAAGGTAGCGTCGTCTGACAGATTCAGACGGAAGTGAATCGTATAGGTACGTTTCTCACCGTTCTCAGCGATAACGGTGAACTTATACTCACCCGGAGCAGCGGTAATCTTACGCTCGTTCACAATCTGCACGTACTCGCCGTATGAATTTTTGGCGGTATCACCACGCTCACACGTTACAGAGGGGAACTCATCCGTCTTCTCCAGCACAACGGTATATTCAAGCTGATCTTTGTCCCAACCGGCTATCAAATGTCCATTCAGGAAGATACCATTCAGGTAGTCGATATCGGATTTAGGAACAGTGAACAGAATCTGATACGTACTTGTACTTCCGTCACCGGCTGTCACATTGATACGAGTCGTCTCGTTCAAGCCGCCCTTCACCATTTCAACCGTCTGGAACTGGTCACCGGGCACCCAAGTGATGTTAGGAACACCCGCTTTACGGTCACTTACTACATACGTATATTTAAATACATTCGGCGCAAAAGCAGGAGTCAGTTCGCCATCACCATTTATCGTCAATGACTCTAAATACGAATAGTCGGACAGCATCGTCGTTACGTGAATACGATAAACCATCTTCGCGCCACTGGCTGCTGTTACTATTACACTTGACTCACCATTCAAGCCGCCGTATTCAACGGCTACTTCCTGATACTTATCGCCCTTTTCATACGTAATCTCCGGCAACGGACTTGTTCCCAAAGGCAGATAGACGAAGTAATTTACATTATCCGGACTGAAGTTATAGATATAGTCCGAGTCACGCGGAGTAGCTGCTAACGGATCCACCGGAGCTATCATGTGCAACCCTTTCAACTTACAATAGGTAGAAGCCTCTTTCTTGAAGTTCAACGTATAAGTCTTCGGCACAGGATTACCCGGAGTTGTTACATCAATCAGATACTTGCCGCTCAAGTCTGCGGGCTTCGTATACTTAATCGTTTGATGTTGCGTTCCTTTGTCGTATGCGGAAACAGCCGTTACTTCCGGTACTTGCTCTGCATCCAACGGCATGGATACACGATAGGTCAATTGGGAAGGAATAAAGCCAGGAAGACTTACGCCATCAATCAAGATATCTTTCAGCGTGTTATCGTCTAGATTAGCCATCTTAAACGTTACCGTATAAGTGGACTTATAGTCCTTATTAGCAGCCGTTACTTTAATCGTTGCCGTTCCGTTGATACCCGACGCTTGTGTAATCTCCACTGTCTGACCAGCGTCACCTTTCTCATACGTTACAACCGGTACTGCAGGCACAGCAGCTGTGTCGTAAGGAAGCGTTACCGTATAGTCAAACGTGTTCGCGTTAAACGAGGACATCGCCACACCATCCAGATTGATAGCTGCTAACTTCGAGTTCTTAGATGCTTCTTTAACGAACCTTATCTTATATACGCGACTATTACCATTGATATCTTTTACCGTCAAGGTCGTAACCTCGCCCAGACCACCTTTCTTAATCGTCAACTCGTCACTTCCAAGACGACGACCGGGGAAACTGGCAGTCTTATTCTTCGTGTTCGTCAGCGTTCCCGCACCACGCATTGCTACGATATTACTCGGAACAGATGTTGCATCGTCACCAAGAGAATACACTTGCTCCTCGCTGCTGTTCGGGTTAAAGCTACCCCAAAGCACATTATCAATGTACAGACGTTGAATCTTATTCGAATAAATCAACTCTACATCATCTACCCACAGATCATTGCCTGCGTACAAACCGGTGTTAGCACGGAAGTTAGGATAGTTACCTGCCGAGAAAATAACGTTACATTTAGTCGGTGCATCATCGCTCATATAGTAAATAGGTACGGACATGCGCGTCCAGTTATTATACGTAGCGCGAGCGCGATGCCATCCTTCTGCTACCTGTTTAGCCGTGGACTCAGACGAAATCGTACACTCGTTTCCGTCCATCGTAATACGCACATCCGACTCTTCATCCGTCATCGACACATTGGTACACTTGTTACCCTTGTTCTTATAAGCCGTACCTTTTGCTGTGCCTGTCCATGAATAGAACAATAAATGGAAATCTTCGCTGCCGGTATTATTACCTGTACGTTTAATCCATACAACCATAGAGTCCGGACGATACTTGAAACTGATACCGCCATATGTACCCGCACTAGCTGTACTGGGATCAATACCCTCTACCTTCTGCCAAGCAGTTCCCAAACCAAAATAACCCGGAGCAATTTCCGTGATACCGAACGCACCTACTTCCTTATCAGCTACGTACGCACATTTACCGCTGCGACCGTCTTTCTGATACAAGAATGTAAACTTAAAACCGACCTGCTCCACGTTAGAACCGTGCCAGTCCTTCGGTTGAACATCGCCGTTAAACGAATCAGACCAATCCTCAAAATGAGGGTCTGGCAATTGTTGAGCAGATAGCGTTGTGGCAAACAATAACATACACAACGCCGTGAAGTGAGTAAAAATTGTCTTCATATCACTTATTTTATAAATTGAATCTTGTACACGTGCGATGAGGAGCCATCAGCTGCCTCTACCGCTATAATCGTCGGAGCACCGTTAATCGTGCCCGGAATAATACTCATCTCTTTGTCCATCAGCTTGCGGCCACCGAATTTAGCCGTCTGACCTTTGGTATTCTTCAGTGAACCTGCACCACGAATCGCCGTAATAGCAGGGATCTCTTTTGCATCTGCAGGCAGCTTATACGTCTGCACATTAGACGTATTCGGATTAAACTCTTTCCACTCAACGCCACCAATCAACAGTTTCTGAATCGTAGAAGCATAAATCAACTCTACATCATCTACATACAAGCAGTTGCCATTATACAAACCATCATTTGCACGGAAGTTAGGATAGTTACCTGCCGAGAAAATAACGTTGCACATCGTTGGGGCATTGTTCGACTTGTAGTAAATAGGCACTTTAATCTGCGTCCACTTGTCATATTTGGCACGTGCACGATACCAACCCTCTGCCACTTGAGACGCTTTTTTACTCGTCACACACTCATTTCTATTGGTCGCTTGACGAATATCCGACTCCTCATTTACTTGAGTCACTTCTGTGCACTCTCCTACTTTGTTTTTGTAAGATGTACCCTCTGCTGTACCTGTCCAGGAATAGTACAGCAAATGAAAATCTTCATTACTCGTCTCCGGTCCTAAACGTTTAACCCAAACGCTCATCGTATCCGGACGATGGCTCCACTTGATACCACCGTTCGTTCCTGCTGTAGCCGACTTAACGCTTATGCCTTTCAAAAACTGCCAAGGAGTACCTAACGTAATATAACCAGGCCCAACAGCCGTTATACCTAATGCTCCCACTTCTTTGTCCTGAACGAAAGCGCAGTAACCCGTACGACCTTGCTCTTGATACATGAACGTGAACTTCAAGCCAATCTGCGACACGTTGCTTCCGTGCCAATCTTTCAGCTGCTTGTCTTTGTTGAACTCTGCCGACCAATCTTCAAAATGATTGTCTGGCAATTGCTGTGCCTCCGCAAGTCCGGTGCCTAACACCAGTCCTGCACTCATCAGCACCATTCCAAAATATTTATTCATTTTTTTCATATTCTTAAAATCTTGTATATTTTTGGGGCTTTTTAGCACCTTTCAATTTCGGATTTCCCAAAAAACGGCGCAAAATTAGCTGTTTACGCGCACGTATACAATAGCAATAATTACTAAAAAAGTATCATTTTTTAAGGCTCCTCGTAAATGCTTATAATTCAGCACCTTACAAAAGTGTCATTTTTTAAGATTAACACTCAAAAGATTCATGTTGCAACTTCCACTTTGCAAAATTTACACCTTTTTCGCCACTTTTCTTCAAAAAATGCACCTCAATTTGCAAATATAAAAAAATAGCTGTAATTTTGCACGCAAAATTGACTAACCAAAAAACAAACTATTCGTATGAGAAAGACTATCAAACTATGTTTCATGGCGTTGACAGCTATGCTGTCAGTCAGTTGCGCTAAACAAGTACCGCAAACAACGCCTACGTCCTATCAAACCCTTACAATCGCTAAATCGAACATCACCGTTCCGCTGAAATACAGCGCGACGCTGGTGGGAATTAATGATGTAACCATCAAACCACGGATTAACGGACAATTAATGGGAATACACATCACCGAAGGTCAGCAGGTCAAAAAAGGAGACGTTCTTTTTCGCATCGATGACCGAGACGCAAAGTTGGAATTAGAGGCCGCGGAAGCTAACTTACTATCCGCCGAGGCCGCAGAAAGCAGCGCCAAATTGGAGTACGAGAGTAATAAGAACCTGTATGAAAAGGGGATTGTGAGCAAGTACGTGATGGATAACGCAGAAAACACATACAAGCGAGCTCAAGCTTCGGTCGCACAATACCAAGCAATTGCCAATCGTGCACGTGTAAATCTCAGTTATTGTACGATTACTTCTCCGGTAGCTGGCGTTATCGGTTCTATTCCTGTCTTTGCCGGAGACCAAGTGAACACCGGCACATACCTGACTATGGTCAGCGGCAATGCAAAAATGTACGCAGAATTCTCCGTGAGCGAGTCGGTATTAGAAGGGCGCGCGAATAGCAAGGATGGCCAAGCTTTTCTGGCTAATTTCCCCGATGTAACTTTCCTATTTAAGAACGGCACAGAGTACACCCAGAAAGGTCGTATCACCAGTATCACCGGTACCGTTGATCGCACAACGGGTTCACTTTCCTGCAAAGCCACGTTCCCTAACCCGGACGGCATCCTCTATTCTGGTATTCAAGGAACAGTCGTTATTCCTTATAATGCAAAAGATGTGATGGTCATACCGCAGAATGCAGTCGTACGATTGCAGGATAAGAGCCTGGTGTACAAAGTGGGAACAGATAGCTGTGCATATAGTGCAATTGTGAAGACAGTAGGTTTCAACAGTGGACGTGATCTGGTCGTAACAAACGGACTGGAAGTAGGTGACGTCATTGTCATCGAAGGTGCCAATAACTTAATCGAAGGACAACGGGTAATTTTCTGATTATGAAAAGCAATATCTTTATTTCGAAACATGTAATGGCGTGTGCGATAGCTATCGTCATCTTGCTCGTTGGATTCATCTGTTTGGAGAGTCTTTCGGTTGAGCAGTACCCTAATATAGCGCCGCCGAGCGTGCAGGTAGCGACATCCTATAGTGGTGCCGATGCCAATACCGTCATGAAATCCGTTATCCAACCGTTGGAAGAACAAATCAACGGTGTGCAAGACATGACCTATATGACTGCCACAGCCTCCTCTACGGGTGACGTGAGCATCATGGTCTATTTCAAACAAGGATCAGATCCGGATATGGCAACCGTAAACGTCCAGAACCGTGTATCGCAAGCATTGGCCTTACTCCCGAGCAATGTGACACAGGTGGGTGTGACAGTTAGTAAGAAGCAGAACAGTATCTTGCAGATTGCCGGTCTGAAATCTACCGATGGCAAGTACGACGACAACTTCATCTCGAATTATATCGACATCAACGTCAAGCCGCGTATCATGCGTATCACGGGTGTGGGTGATGTGCAGAACTTAGGTAACACCTACGCCTTACGCGTGTGGATGAAGCCGGACGTCATGGCGCAGTACGGACTGACTCCTGAAGATATATCTGCCGCCATCAGCGCACAGAGTTTTGTATCATCTACCGGTACGCTTGGCCAACAGTCGGAGAATGCCTACCAGTACCCGATGGAGTACAAGGGAACACTCAAATCAATAGAGGAATTTAATCATATCGTTCTTCGTTCCGGAGAGGGAGGTAACCTGTTGTATCTGAAAGATGTGGCTGACGTGGAAATTGGTGCTAAGAGTTACACGATGACTTCCTCGATTGATGGAATGCCGGGGGTGTTCTATATCATCAACCAGGCTCCGGGAGCCAATGCTACAGAAGTGAATAATAAGATTGACCAACTGTACGAACAAATCACGCCGACATTGCCTGCCGGTTTGGAGTTCGTAGTTTTAGAGACCTCAAACGACTTCCTCAATGCCGCAATTTACAATGTAGTAGAGACTTTAATTATTGCCATCCTGCTTGTGGTCATTGTGGTTTATTTCTTCCTGCAGAACTGGAAAGCGACGCTGATTCCGTCCATCTCAATCATCGTGTCCTTGTTAGGTACATTCGCAATCGTCAAAGTCGCAGGTTTCTCGCTGAATATATTGACACTCTTTGCATTAGTGCTGGCTATCGGTACCGTCGTCGATGATGCAATCGTGGTTGTTGAAGCGGTAATGGCGAAACTTGAGAGTGGCAAGATGCAAGGCAGCCCGAAAGAGAAAGCCGTTCAAGCAACACGAGAAGCGATGAGCGAGGTGTCCGTTGCCGTTATTTCGTGTACGCTCGTCTTTATGGCGGTGTTCATTCCCGTTACCTTTATGAGCGGAACGTCAGGTACGTTCTTCACGCAGTTTGGTATCACGATTGCCGGGTCTGTAGGTTTGTCCTGCGTCAGCGCGCTCGTTCTCTGCCCCGCACTTTGTGTACTGCTTATGCGTCCTAATGATGAGGCTCAGACACAAGGTAAGAAATGGAAAGGCATTGATTATTATACAAAGGTAGCCTATGATGCAGCTTACAATGCTATTCTTGGTAAATACAAAGGTGCTGTCGCTAAATATATCAAACGCCCTTGGGTATCGTTTGCGTTACTCGCCTGCGCCGCTGCGTTGTTTATTATCTTTATGCGTATTATGCCTTCGGGTCTTGTGCCACAGGAAGACCAAGGAGTAATCATGTGTGAGGTGCGTGCACCGGAAGGAGCCACACTCCATGAAACCAAAGAAATCATGAAACAGGTAGAAGAGAAAGTAAAAGCTATTCCTGAGATGGAGAGTTATGCTATCTGTAATGGTTACGGTCTTATTTCTTCCAATGGTTCGAGCTTCGCCACGTTGATTATTCGTCTGAAGAATTGGGACGATCGTCCAGGCTTCGAGCACTATATAGATGTAGTTATCAATAAGTTCTATCGGGACTGTCAGAGTATCCGTAATGCCAAAGTATTACCATTCCAGATGCCTCAGATTCCGGGCTATGGTACGTCGAACAGTATCGATCTCCAGGTTCAGGATAAAAGTGATGGAGACGTGTCTGACTTCGGAAACAAGACAAATGCGTTCCTGGTTAAGTTGCAGGAGCGTCCGGAGATATCGAGCGCTATGTCCACCTTCTCGGAGCGCTATCCTAAATTCAAAGTGGAGGTGGATCCTGTACAATGCGACCGTGCCGGTACGTCGGCAAGAGCGGTGCTCACAACGCTCGGTGCTTATTGTGAGGGCTCTTATGTAGGTAATTTCAACCAGTTCAGTAAGATATACCGCATCATGGTGGGTGCTGCGCCTGAGTATCGACTAGACCCGAGTTCGCTCAATAACATGTATATCAAAGTGAAGGACGGCAAGATGGCTCCACTCTCACAGTTCGTGACTCTCAAAGAGATAGTCGGTTCTTCGTCGCTTAAGCACTTTAACCTTTTCCAGTCAATCTCTTGTTCTGTCACAGCAGCCAATGGGTACTCGGAGAGTCAGGCGCAACAAGCTATAGCGGAAGTGTTCAAGGAGACGATGCCTGCCTATTGCACCTACGAGTACGGCGGCATGTCGCGTGAGGTGGCAGAGAGTTCGCAAAGTAACATGACCGTGCTTATCTACGGTATCTGCGTTATCCTTATTTACCTCATCCTCGGTTCGCTCTATAACAGTTGGATTACTCCGTTCGCGGTGCTGTTGTCCGTGCCGTTTGGTCTGATGGGTTCATTCCTCTTCTCGTGGATTGGTTATAAGATGGGGTTACCGGGAATGGAGAACAATATCTACCTGCAGACGGGTGTAATCATGCTTATCGGTTTGCTCGCCAAGACTGCCATTCTTATTACCGAGTTTGCTTCGGAGCGTCGTGCACAAGGTTTGTCTATTGTCGATGCAGCAATGGAGGCATCGCGTGAACGTCTTCGTCCTATCTTGATGACTGTCATTACGATGATAGTTGGTATGTTGCCGCTTGTATTCTCAGGCGGTGCCGGAGCTAATGGTAACCGTGCTCTTGCACTTGGCGTAGTAGGTGGTATGAGTATCGGAACACTGGCTCTCGTGTTCGTTGTTCCGGCGTTCTTTATCGTCTTCCAGACACTGGAGGAGAAAATCAATGGTAATAGTCCGAAAGTAAGTCCGAAAGTA
>JAEDLW010000054.1:0-10864 GCA_016295035.1 Paludibacteraceae bacterium | reverse complement strand
AATCCTGTGTTAATCCTGTGTTGGTGATGTGTTAATCTTATGGACCTATCTGGAATGTAAGCCATCAAAAAATGCAGCATTTGGACGCACAGCTATTCTAACAGTAATTCTAACAGTAATTCTAACAGTAATTCTAACAGCTATGCAAATAGCCATAAAAATCAATCTAAAAAAGGATTTTAAACTAATTATCTGCATATTTCTACTGATATCTACTTACTTTAAATGGTTTCTATTATTTCTACTTATTTCAACTGGTTTTTGTTAATTTTGCTGTCTTTTTGCTATTTTTTACTATTTTTTTGGAATATTTTTGCATGTTTCATTTTTTTGTAGTAATTTTGCGGGCTTTTTGTCGAGCGGCTCGTCATCAACGGTCAATGACCGAGGCGAAAATGCCAATCGGTGAAAAATTAACTTATTGTTTAACCCTTTAACGTTTGGGTAAACCAGTGTTGCGAAACACGGTCCGACCAAACATCATCTACCACTATGGCAGAAAACAAATCTCTCCAGAACTTCGACTGGGATGCCTATGAGAAAGAGTCAAAAGGCACATTAAATGAAGAACTTATTCAAAAGTATGACAACACCCTGAGCGCTATCAAGGACAAAGAAGTGGTTGAAGGTGTTGTAATGTCTATCAACAAACGCGAAGTAGTTGTAAACGTAGGTTTCAAGTCCGACGGTATTGTACCGGCCGCTGAATTCCGCTACAATCCTGACCTGAAGGTTGGCGACAAAGTAGAAGTGTTCATCGAGAGCCAAGAAGACCGCAAAGGTCAACTTGTTTTGTCTCACAAGGAGGCACGTGCAGCTCAAGCATGGGATCGCGTAGTAGCAGCCTGCGAGAAGGGCGAAATCGTTAACGGTTACATCAAGTGCCGCACGAAAGGCGGTATGATCGTAGATGTACTTGGTATGGAAGCATTCCTTCCAGGTAGCCAAATTGACGTTAAGCCAATTCGCGACTACGATGTATTCGTTGGTAAGACGATGGAATTCAAGATTGTTAAAGTCAATCAAGACTTCCGCAATGTGGTTGTATCTCACAAAGCTCTTATCGAGGCTGAGATGGAAGCACAAAAGAAGGAAATCGTATCACGTCTCGAGAAGGGTCAAGTACTCGAAGGTGTGGTTAAGAACATCACGAACTATGGTGTATTTATCGACCTTGGTGGCGTAGATGGTCTGATTCACATCACAGACTTGAGCTGGGGTCGCGTAACGGATCCGAAAGAAATTGTTCAACTCGACCAGAAGATTAACGTTGTTATTCTTGACTTCGATGAAGAGAAGAAACGTATTGCTCTGGGTCTCAAGCAACTCACTCCTCATCCATGGGAACAACTTGATGCTAACCTCAAAGTTGGTGACAAGGTTCACGGAAAGGTTGTTGTTATGGCCGATTACGGTGCATTCGTTGAGATTGCAGACGGCGTAGAAGGTCTTATTCACGTAAGTGAGATGAGTTGGAGCCAGCACCTTCGTAGCGCAAACGACTTCCTGAAAGTTGGCGACGAAGTAGATGCAGTTATTCTGACTCTTGACCGCGACGAGCGCAAGATGTCTCTTGGCATCAAGCAGCTTAAGCCGGATCCATGGGAGAACGTAACCGAGAAGTACGCAGTAGGCACTCGCCACTTCGCACGCGTTCGTAACTTCACGAACTTCGGTGTATTCGTAGAAATCGAGGAAGGCGTAGATGGTCTGATTCACATCAGCGACCTGAGCTGGACAAAGAAAATCAAACATCCGAACGAGTTCACCTCCATCGGTGCAGAAATCGAAGTAATCGTTCTCGAGATTGACAAAGAGAACCGTCGTCTGAGTCTTGGTCACAAGCAACTTGAGGAAAATCCTTGGGAGGAACTTGAAGCTAAGTACAGCGTAGATACTTTGGTAGAAGGTAAGATTGTTGAACTGAGCGACAAGGGCGCCGTTGTTGCCCTTGAGGACGGTGTAGAAGGCTTCTGCACAAGCCGTCATCTCGCTAAAGAGGACAAGAGCGCAGTTGCTAAAGGCGACACGCTGGAGTTCCGCGTTATCGAGTTCAACAAAGAGGCAAAACGCATCATGCTGAGCCATCTCCGCACCTGGGAAGAGAAGAAAGAAGCTCCTGCTAAAGAGCCAAAAGCTAAGAAAGAGGCAGCTGCTGAACTCCCGAAGGTAGAGAAGACCACTCTTGGTGACTTAGATGTATTGGCAAACCTCAAAGCCAGCTTAGAGCAAGAAGCAGAGAAACCTGCAAAGAAAGCTCCTGCCAAGAAAGCCGCTAAGGCAGAAAAAGCAGAAGAAGCTGAAAAGGCAGAGGAAGCTCCTGCAGAAGAGGCTCCTAAAGCCAAGAAGACAACCAAGAAGTCGACTAAAAAAGAGGCTGCTGAATAAGCAACCTCTTTAGAAAAAGGAAGAGCAACTCGATTGAGTTGCTCTTTTTTTACTTAACTCGACGTTCTTGAATGCGAGCTTTCTTACCGGTGAGGTCACGGAGATAATAGAGTTTAGCGCGACGAACTTTACCATACTTGTTGACAGTAATCTTTTCGATAAATGGGCTATCCATTGGGAAGATACGCTCCACACCTACGTTACCTGACATTTTGCGAACGGTAAAGCGCTTTTTGTCTTGGCTACCGTGAATAGCGATCACATCGCCACGGAACTCCTGAATACGCTCTTTGTTACCTTCTTTAATACGATAAGCAACTGTGATTTGGTCACCAGCTGCGAAAGCAGGGAACTCTTTTTTCTCACCTGCAAATGCCTCTTCGGCAATCTTCATCAAATCCATTTGATTGATATTTAAATAGTTACGCGTTCTACAGTATACACTACTATTCGCCTTTTTGACTTCGGGCTACCTTAATCGCCAGAGACTATAGACGCAAATCGGCCGCAAAAGTACTGCTTTTTTTTGAAGTACACAAATTTTTTTGCAAAAAAACGTGATTTTTACGATAAATCGTATCCGTAATGTCTCAGCCGCGATTTGGAAGAGCGCCAATCCTTGTCAACTTTAACGAAGAGTTGGAGGAATACTTGCTTACCGAAGAAAGCCTCGATATCTTTTCTCGCCTGCGACCCTACCCTTTTCAGCGCGGCTCCTGCTTTTCCGATGATAATGCCTTTCTGCGAGTCCCGTTCGCAATAAATAATGGCTGATATTCGGATGATATTGTCCTCCTCCTTGAATTGTTCGACCTCGACCTCGATGGAATATGGAATTTCTTTATCGTAATTAAGAAGCACTTTTTCACGAATGATTTCGTCCACAAAGAATCGCGATGGTTTGTCAGTAAGTTGATCCTTATCGAAGAACGGCGGGCACTCCGGCAGTGCGTCTTTGATGGCTTCAAAGAGGCTGTCCACGCCGAATTTCTCCTGCGCGGAGATAGGGAAAATCTGCGCCTCAGGCAGTTGTTTATGCCAAAACTCAACGAGATTCTCGAGCGTTTCCTGGGTAGTGAGGTCTATCTTGTTGATGATAAGGAAGACCTTGGTATTTGCTGCAGCCATTCGTTTGACCTTATCCAAGAAATCCGCATTTTTATCCGGTGAATCCTGCACATCGGTAACATAGAGCAGCACGTCAGCATCTACCAAAGCCGAACGCGAGAACTCGAGCATCTGCTCTTGAAGTTTATAGTTGGGCTTGAGTACGCCGGGTGTATCGGAATAGACTATTTGGAAGTCGTCGCCATTGACAATGCCCATGATACGATGGCGAGTGGTCTGCGCTTTCGACGTGATAATCGAGAGACGCTCACCCACCAATGAATTCATCAAAGTGGACTTGCCTACATTAGGATTGCCGACAATATTAACGAATCCTGCCTTGTGGTTAGCCATTACTCACTGAAAATTTTATTTGTATTAAGTTTATTGACTTTACCGAAGCGCGCTTTCAGCACTTTCTGATCGATGAGTTTTGGGTCACCCATGATAAGAATTTTCATTGGTTGTCCTTTGATATACTTCTCGTAGTAGCCGACGATATCCTCGAACTGAAGTTTATCAATTTGACGAATCTGCAGCATCGCCGGGTCAATTTGGTAACCAAGCCTATTCCACGCTAACATCTGCTGACTTTTGTTGCGGAAAGTAGGATGGTTGCTGAATAACTCCTGTCGTAGAATGGTACGAATATTCTCTATGTTCTCGCCATTTTGCGGCATATCGGCGAGCAGTGTGCAATAGACAGCGAGTGCGTCAAGCACCTTATCCGATTGTGTGCCGACATAACCGATAAATGAAGTTTTGCGTTTAGGCACCGGCGGAGTAATCACAGCCCCATAAGCACTGTACGCCATTGAGCGTTTCTCACGAATCTCATTCATGACGATACCCGAGAAGCCGCCACCGAAATACTCGTTAAAGGCATCCATTAGTACGGTTTCTTTTATGGCGAAAGGTGCACCCTCGATGAAGAAATATATTTTCGCCTGCTGCATGGACGCATCCGGCAAGAAATATAGTTCAGTTTTATCAAAAGTCAAACGCGGACGCTCATTTGGCGCTGTTGAAGCAACAGCTTTATCCGACATAGGCACATGTCCATAGAGAGCGACTTTAATAGAGTCTGCCGGCAGTTTACCAGCATAGTGCATCTCAAGTTCATAATCCAAGGCACGATGCCACTCGCCCTCCAACTGGGCAGCCTCAACCTGAAGAACGTCGCTGAGCGCAGTACGTTTGAGATATGGGGAATTATCTCCATAGACCACGTAGTCATACGCAGCATCGGCAACGATATCGGTACTCTTGCGCTCCACTTGACGGGAAGAATAGACTTGACCTTTGATGCTATTGACTTTGACATCGTTCTCAGAAGTGAAATCCGGGAAAAGCATATGCAGATTGACCAAAGAGATGATCTCTTTCATATTTTTCTCTGCGCCTTCTATATCGACGATGACATAGTCATTATTAACACTATATGAGCACTTACCGCCGAGACGTGCCAATTTAGCACGGAACTCACCGACGGATATACCGGGAGCACCTTTGACACCCGCCGTTTCCATGAGCTGCACAGCATACTCCAACAACGGATTCTGATAGGTTCCTACACCATACTTAAGGCGCAAAGTGAAGATATCGTTCTTTTTGTTCGGAGTGATATAGAGATGCACATTCTCGGCAAACTTAGAGCGTGTGATATCAGTCAAATCCACATAACGCGGCTCGAGTTTACCGGCAGGAATAGATGGGAAGTTCTGATAGTAAGCCGACTGTCCTTTACCCGGCTCAATGGGCATAATATCAGGTTTAGCGAGTTTATCTTTCTTCGGTGAACCCTCAGCGATTTGGAATGTTTTGTGCGGCGTAGAGAAATACTTCTTAGCTACTGCAATCACGTCCGCTTTTGTGAGTTTTTGCAATCTCTCCTTTTCGGTAAACAGTTCCTCCAACGGCTCCTGATAGACATAAGCCTGCATCAACATGTAGGCTTTTTGCATGGAGTATTCCATCATCCTGTCGTAATCCTGCAAATCATTGAGTTTGACAGCCTCGAACATATCGTCCGTTATATCGCCTTTGACGAGCTTATCGATAGCAGACATGAGTAATGTTTCTGTTTCTTTGAGTGAACTGTATGACTGCGTCTCGGGATCCATATACGGGATGGCGATAACCTCCAAGCGTCCTAATTCGCGAGCAGTTCCATTGATAGCAGCTGCGTACATGAACTTATTGTCCAATATCATCTCGTCCAAGAGACCAATACCCATTTCGTTAGAGAGCAAATCACACGCCACATTCAATGCCAATTCATCCTCAGCACCTCCCTTTACGCCATTATATGCAACGCAAACTTCAGGATAATAACCAAGCTTGGCACTGAAGGTCTCGTTCTTGGAGAAATCGGTTGGTCTAAAGGTTTTACGCTCCGGAAGCGGTTTGGATTGCAGACGACCAAAAGTCTTAGCTATCAGTGGTTTAGCTTCCTCTGCCGAGAAATCGCCGACAAGAATAAGCGCCATATTATTCGGTACATACCATGTGTTGAAGAAGTCGATCAACTGGCGCAGTTTCGGATTTTTCAAGTCCTCTGGATAGCCAATGATATCGCGGGCGTAGGCACTACCATCGTAGAGTTTCTCGTTAATAAATTGCTGCACATGTTGCGAGTTGTCATCGGAATACATATTATACTCCTCGAAGACATTTTCCAATTCAGCTTGGAACGTACGGAAAACAGGATTAATCAGTCTGTCGGAATAGAGTGTCAACCAACGTTCCATCTGATAAGCCGGAAAACGGTTGTGGAAGAAAGTCATGTCGCAACTGGTTGCTGCGTTGAGGTCTTCACCACCGATAGACTGAATAAGGTTAGAGAACTCATCTGTAGCACTATACTGCGCGGCAAGACGGCTCTGCTCATTGATACGCAATTGTACTTGTTCGCGCGCCTTTGGATCGGTAGTCATGGCTAACGTATCGTATAGGGCAATCACTTTCTCGTAGTATGGTTTCTCTTTCTCCCAATCAAGCGCACTCATTGTTTCTGTGCCCTTGAAGAGCATGTGCTCTAAGTAGTGCGCCAAACCGGTAGCAGTTTCCGGTTCGTCAATCGAACCCGCACGAGTAACCGTTGCACCAAAGACGTCAGGTACATCGTGATCTTCCCACAAGAGGACGGTCAAACCATTATCTAATTTATACTCCGTAAAGCCCTCAGGCAGTTGAGCGAAACACAACATCACGCTGCTAACAAGCAGCAGTACGCTAAAAACAATCTTTTTCATTTATTTATCTTTCGTTACAGATATAATTACCACTCTAACAACACTTTACCGCATTGGCCGGAAACCATCACATCGAAGCCTTTCTGGAAGTCATCAAACTTAAATCGGTGCGTAATAACCGGACTAAGGTCCAATCCGCCAAGAATCATCTGTTCCATTTGATACCACGTCTCCCACATACGGCGACCGGTGATACCTTTGATAGTGAGCGCATTAAAGATAACGTCCGACCAGTTAACCTTTGTATCCGCCGGCAATATACCCAATTGTGCGATATTCGCCCCTTTGTACATGTGCTCAATCATATCATTAAAGGCGGCGGGTGCTCCGGACATCTCCAGTCCAACATCAAAGCCTTTGATACCTAATTCGCGCATCGCCCAATCGATGGTTTGTCCTTTGGCACCATTGACAGTAAGCGTTGCGCCCATTTTCTTCGCAATATCAAGTCGCAGTTCATTGATATCCGTTACGACAACGTGTTTGGCACCTGCATAACGGCATATGCCAGCCGCCATCGTACCAATAAGTCCGGCACCGGTAATAAGCACATCTTCACCCAGCAACGGAAAAGCTAATGCCGTATGGGTCGCATTTCCGAATGGGTCCATAATGGCGGCAAAGTCATCCGGAATAGCCGGATTGAGCTTTACTACGTTCGATTCAGGGATAGTGACATATTCAGCAAAGCATCCGTCCTTACCCATGATACCGACAGAGATGGTATTCTCGCACACATGTCCCATTCCTCGGCGGCAGTTACGGCAGTGTCCGCAAACGATATGTCCTTCGGCCGTAACGCGTTCACCCACTTGGATATTACGAACACCGGGACCAATCTCTACCACTTCGCCCACGAACTCATGCCCCATGATATAAGGTGGTTTGCAGTGTGTCTGTGACCACTCGTCCCACTTATACATGTGTAAGTCCGTTCCGCATATAGCGGCTTTCTTCACTTTGATGAGGACATCGTTCACTCCCACTTCAGGCATCGGCACTTCTTCCATCCAAATGCCATAATCGGGATAGCGTTTAACTAAAGCTTTCATTTGAGTACCCCTAATTGTTTACCTACTTTAATAAAGGCGTTTATTCCTTTGTCTAATTGTTCGCGTGTATGCGCCGCGCTCAGTTGAACACGAATGCGCGCTTGGCCTTTAGGCACAACAGGATAATAGAATCCGGTTACGTAGATGCCTTCTTGCTGTAGCGCAGCGGCGAACTCTTGGCTCAGACGAGCATCATAGAGCATCACGGCGCAGATAGCGGATTGCGTCGGTTTGATATCAAAGCCGGCAGCTTTCATCTTGGCTACGAAGTAGTCCGTATTCTCATGCAGACGGTCTTGCAGCGTATTGTCGCGTGTAAGTAGCTCAAGGGTCTTGAGTCCGGCAGCAGCAATCATTGGCGGAATAGAGTTCGAGAACAGATACGGACGGCTACGCTGACGAAGCAGGTCGATAATCTCTTTGCGTCCGGTAGTGAATCCACCAACCGAACCGCCAAAAGCTTTGCCGAGTGTACCGGTTATAATCTCCACCTTGCCGCGGAGGTTATATAGTTCAGTTACTCCATGTCCTGTCTTACCGACAACGCCGGCAGAGTGAGACTCATCCACCATCACCATCGCGTTATATTTCTGCGCGAGTTCGTAGATTTTATCAAGCGGACACACATTTCCGTCCATGGAGAACACGCCATCGGTAGCGATGATACGGAATCGCTGTGCTTGCGCAGCTTTGAGTTGCTCTTCAAGGTCAGCCACGTCACCGTTTTTGTAGCGATAACGAACGGCCTTGCACAGGCGCACACCATCAATAATAGAAGCGTGGTTGAGTGCATCGGAGATAATAGCATCTTCCTCCGTGAGTAATGGCTCAAACAAACCGCCATTAGCATCAAAGCATGCAGCATAGAGAATGGTATCTTCGGTTCCGAAGAAGTCGGATATGGCTTTCTCTAATTGCTTATGCGTATCTTGCGTGCCACAGATAAAGCGCACCGAGGCCATTCCGTAACCGCGACTATCCATTCTGTCCTTAGCGGCTTGGATAAGTTCCTTATTATCCGCCAGTCCGAGGTAGTTATTGGCGCAGAAGTTTATCACATCAGCTCCGCCCTCCACTTTAATTGCGGAGGACTGCGGTGTGATAATCACGCGCTCATTCTTATATAATCCTGCGTCCTTGATCTCTGCCAAGGTTTGTTGCAGATGTTTCTGAAAAGCCTGATACATAATTGCTTTCGACTTTTGACTTTTGACTTTCGACTTTTGACTTTCGACTAAATTATTCCCTGTTCAAGCATTGCTTGTGCCACTTTCATGAATCCGGCGATATTAGCACCTTTGACGTAGTCGATGTGTCCATCCGCTTGTTTGCCGAAGCGCACACATTGCTCGTGGATAGACTGCATGATATGATGTAGCCGTTCGTCCACTTCTTTTGCTGTCCAACTCAAGTGTTCTGCGTTTTGCGTCATCTCAAGTCCGGAAGTAGCTACGCCGCCGGCATTGACAGCCTTACCGGGTGCAAAGAGTACGCCGTTCTTTTGGAAGAAGTGAATAGCGCCGGGTTGGCAACCCATATTACTTACTTCGCAGCAGCACCAGCAGCCATTAGCTTTCAATTCCTTGGCATCCTCTTCGGAGAGTTCGTTTTGGAAGGCGCAAGGCAAAGCGATATCGCACTTCTGCGACCAAGCTTTCTTGCCTTCTATAAACGTAGCCTTGCCGGGGAACTTATCTGCCATATCTTGCACCTTATTACGATTAGATGCGCGCATCACAAGCATATAATCAATCATCTCATCCGTGATTCCATCAGGTATAGCGCATACGCCGTCGGGACCGGAGATAGCAATCACTTTCGCTCCGAGTTCAGTGGCTTTCTTGCATGCTCCCCATGCTACATTACCGAAACCGGAGATAGCAACTGTCTTGCCCTTGATATCCTTTCCTGCCTCGTGCAGCAGGTGTTGGGTGAAATACAATGCGCCGTATCCCGTTGCTTCCGGACGTAGGATAGAGCCGCCCCACGTCATACCTTTTCCCGTCAACACGCCGGTGTGGTATTCGCGCGCAAGCTTTTGGTACATTCCGTTGAGGAATCCTATTTCTCGTCCGCCTACACCTACGTCACCAGCCGGAATATCTTGGTCAGGACCAATGCAGCGCCAGAGCTCTAACATAAAGGCTTGGCAGAAGCGCATAATCTCCGCGTCGGATTTACCAACAGGGTCGAAGTCCGAACCGCCTTTCGCGCCGCCCATCGGAAGCGTGGTGAGCGCATTCTTGAACGTTTGCTCAAATCCGAGGAACTTAAGCATCGACGGATTGACTGCTCTGTGGAAACGAAGTCCGCCTTTGTACGGACCAATCGCAGCATTGAACTGCACGCGATAGCCGAGGTTCGTTTGCACTTCGCCATTATCATCCACCCAGGTCACGCGGAAAGTGAAGATACGGTCTGGTTCAACCATCCGCTCCACGATTTTCGCCTGCTCATACTCAGGATGTTGGTTATACACTTCTTCAATGGACTCGAGCACTTCCTCCACGGCCTGCAGGTACTCTGCTTCGCCAGGATGTTTGGCAGCTAAGCGCTGCATAATCTCTTGCGTTTTCATGTTATGTACGTTTTATGGTATTGTATATATTAGTCCTTATCATTTTGCCTGCAAAATTACTACAAATTTTTGAAATATGCAAATTTTTGAGCATAAAAAAATGAAGAAAATAGAATTTATTCTATACATGAGGCACCCTACTTCATTTTTTTGCTCATTTTTGTAAATTTCGTCACTAATCCGCTGCAAGGATACAACAAAAAACTAAAGGCGCAAAGGTTTGAACCCGCATGGAGTTTTTACACGTTATCTCTCGATAATGGTTCGGGAATGAATCGGTGAGGGTGAGGGTTGTGAAGCTTATTTTTTTTCATAAAAGTGAGCCAATAATTTGTGCATGTGGAAAAATAGTATTACCTTTGCAGCCGCAAAGGTTTTTTGCGTTTCAGAAAGATACGGAAAGACCTATAAAAAGAAAAAGCGAACCCATTTATTGGCTCCATTAATTGGCATCAAAATGAAGCAGTTTGTATTGTTATTTGCAG
>JAEDLW010000083.1:0-2483 GCA_016295035.1 Paludibacteraceae bacterium | reverse complement strand
GAAGTTTATAGTGCAGTCATGGAGAAGGTTGTAGTACAGTCATGGAGAAGGTTGTAATCTTACCATGTGGAAATTTATACGACGGATATTATAAAATAAACATATACTGCTATGAAGAAATTTACATCTTTTATTTTATTTTGTACTGTTGCTATCAGCTTGTTTGCGTGGGATAGTCCTATTGCGTTGCCGGATGTAGGTGATGCTTCTATTCGCGTTGTAAGCCAGAACGCCAAGAACTACATCACGAACTTTGAGGCACAGAACAAATCGTGTTGGAACGACGAGGAGTTTGAGGAAAAGACCTTAAAAATGGCGAACGTGTTTCTTGCCCTACAAGCCGATATTGTTGTTATCTGCGAGGCACAGCGTAATGACGAGATTTTGAGTTATATCTCGAAAGCGATGAATACGCTGTCCGGTACTGATAGCTACACCTATATTCAAGATGGTATTGTGGGAACGGTAGCAGCAGCCGGAGAATATCAGTCCGTTAAAACGGGATATGTATACAACTACAAGAAACTGGCGTTGGAAGGTAATAGCGGTTCGCCTTATGCAAGTTCAAACCAAGAGTATTACTCACGCATGCGCATACAAGAGTTTAGGGAGATAGCTACCGACGAGAAATTTATTCTCTCGGCGAACCATTTTAAGGCTAAAAGCGGTGGTGAAGACCAAGGCGAATCGATTCGTCTGACCAACGTATCGAAGTTGGTAGATGCGTTAAAGTATTATTGGACTGACGACCCAGATGTTTTGATTGTTGGTGACCTGAATTCATATACCGGCGAGCAACCGATTGTGAACCTCGAGGCAGCAGGTTATGCGGAGCAATTGACACGTTTTGACGAAAATGCTTACACGTATATTTATGCCGGCAAATCGGGCATTTTGGACCACGTGATGGCTAACTCTACGATGGCACAGCAGATTACAGGTGCGTATGCTTATAATATCAACAACGCCAGTTATACCGGTAATTACCTATACAACTATTCCGACCATGATCCGGTGGTAGTAGGTCTGAAACTTAAAACAGAACCGCCAACGCCTGGCCCTGACCCAGATCCGGAGCCAACCTGTCCAGATTACCAATGGGATTTCCGTACAGGTTTGAATGATTTCACGGTAAAAGGTGTTTCGGGTAATGCCAACTGGAATACTAACGAGACCTATGGTCTAGCTATAAGTGCATACTACCTAGAGGATAATCAGGAAAGATGGTTAGTTTCGCCTAAACTGAACCTGTCGAAAGCACAATCAGCTACGCTGAAACTGGATCACCAGATATATTTCGATAACGGCGAAACAGGTGACTACGTGAACGATCAGACGATGTGGATAAGCTCCGATTACACGGACAATGTGGCAACGGCTAATTGGACGCAGTTGGTACTATCCAACTATCCGCAGAAAAATTACGCAGAAGCGACATCCGCTATTCCGTCCGCATTCCTGACCGATAACGTGCGCATCGCGTTTAGGTACACGGCTGCTACGGCTGCGAACTCCAACTACTGGGAGATTAAGACCGCTGCTGTTACCGGCGTGTGCGAGCCTACCGCCGTCGAACAGACTGAGATGCCTACCCAGCCGGCAAGTAAGTTCTTCAGGAACGGCGTGCTCTATATTTACCACAACGGTAACGTATATAATATAATGGGTACGCGAGTTGAGTAAGCGTGGAATGAATGAAAGTGCGATTATAGTTCCGGAAGGATTGAATGAAGTACTGCTTCATGCGTGTTGTGCGCCTTGCTCGTCAGCTATTGTAGAATGGCTGCTTGCACATGCTATTCGGCCGACGATTTTCTACTACAATCCGAATATTTTTCCGCGTGAGGAATATGAAATCCGTAAGAACGAGAGCAAACGGCATGCCGACTCCTTGGGCATAGAATGGATAGACGGCGACTATAATCACGAAGCATGGTTATTCTGTGTGAAGGGTCTTGAGAATGAACCGGAACGCGGCAAACGATGTGCAGAGTGTTTTTACCATCGTCTGTTTGCCACGGCGCGCAAAGCCCAGGAAATGGATATACCCTATTTTGCTACCACCCTTGCTTCGTCACGTTGGAAAGACTTGGAGCAGATTAATGCGGCAGGAATGAAAGCGGCAGAGATGGTGAATAAATATCCGTCAGATAGCGTCGTTCATGAACCTGTTCAGTTCTGGGCTCAGAACTGGCGCAAGGGAGGCTTGCAACAGAGGCGCAACGAACTGCTGAAAGAGTACAATTTTTACAATCAGCTCTTCTGTGGCTGCGAATTTAGTCAGCGGAAAGGGTGATAGTTGTGCAAACAATTTGCCCAAAAAGTAAAATTAATTGTATTTTTTTGTTGATTTATTTGTGTATTTCAAATAATTGTAGTACTTTTGCAGCCGCTTTTGAGGAAAGTTGTCTGAGTGGTCGAAAGAGCCACACTCGAAATGTGGTGTACCCATTACGTGGTACCGGGGGTTCGAATCCCTCACT
>JAEDLW010000053.1:0-11486 GCA_016295035.1 Paludibacteraceae bacterium | reverse complement strand
AGTACTTTTGCACCGTGTTTTTCATGGTATTAGATTTTAAGGTTAAGTAAAGATTGGGTTGTCGCGAGACAATCCTTCTTTTTTTTTGTCTAAAAATTTGTATATTCCATTTTTTTGTTGTACTTTTGCAGCCAAATTGCATAGTATGGACTTTAAGAGTTTATATTTCCTGGGAATAGGCGGCATCGGAATGAGTGCTTTAGCGCGATACTATCGGACTAAAGGCTTTACTGTAGCCGGTTATGACCGCACACCATCTACGCTTACGCGCGAGTTGGAAAAAGAAGGTATGGCCGTTATTTACGATGATAGTATGGATGCTTTCAACGTACAACTTTCAACTTTAGGGCTTACCATTTCACCTGCTGATACTATCGTAGTTCGTACACCGGCTGTGCCGGATGATAATGCCATCTTTACTTACTTGCGCCAACAAGGCTATACCATTCTCAAGAGATCGGAGATATTAGGCATCGTGACACAACAAGAACGCGCTTTATGCGTTGCCGGCACACACGGAAAAACTACTACCAGTACCATTCTGGCACATCTCTTACACGAATCGCACGTGGGGACAAACGCTTTCTTAGGAGGAATAAGCAATAACTATCGATCGAATCTCTTATTGGACACAAACAGCGATTTGGTGGTTGTAGAAGCAGATGAATACGACCGCTCCTTCCATCATTTAACGCCTTATATGTCCGTTATCACAAGTATCGACCCCGACCACTTGGACATCTACAATACTGCCGCAGCCTATCAAGAAGGATTTAATATCTACGCAAGCCTGGTCACTGATACGATTGTGCTCAAACAAGGTTATCGATTGGACAACACACGGTTGAAAGCCAAAGTATATACCTATTGCGGCGAATGGACTTCGGAGACACGACCGGATTTCTTTGCTACCAATATCGTTGTAAACGACGGACAAATAACCTTCGATATGGTTGGACCTAAAGTTAACGGAGAAGATTTGTCCGTGAAAAATCTAAATTTAGGAGTACCTGTGTGGGTAAATATAGAAAATAGTGTAGCCGCGATGGCTATAGCTCGTTTGAACGGCGTAACAGCCGAAGAAATACGGGCAGGTTTGGCATCCTATGCAGGTGTATATCGCCGATTTAATATACATATCAATACCCCGCGAATCGCCTATGTGGATGATTACGCTCACCACCCTACCGAACTGGAGGCTTCCATTTCTTCCATTCGCAGACTATATCCTGAGCGATACATAATTGGCGTCTTCCAACCGCATTTATACACACGCACTCGCGATTTCGCAGAAGGGTTCAAACATGTATTGCACAAAGTGGACGAATTAGTGCTACTGCCTATCTATCCCGCACGGGAAAAACCAATCGAGGGAGTGACAAGCGAGATTCTAGGAGGAAAAGTAGTGGAGAAGAAAGATTTAGTCACTTACTTGCGCGAACGAGTAGCAAAACAGTCCCGTCCAGTGGCAGTACTAACACTTGGCGCAGGGGACATAGACCGATTGGTAGATGATGTAAAGCATGCACTGGAGCATTAAGAACATATTGATTTGGCTGATGGCGATTCTTGTCGTAGGATATATCATCGGTATGGGTATATGGTCAAGCCGTCGCACCAGTCAGCAGCCGTGCCCAGGCTTAGAAATAACCATAACAGACTTGGATGAAAGGCAGTATGTGACCGTGGAAGAACTATCTCTTATGTTGCAAGGTCAAGGCCTTTACCCTGTCAAAAAACCTATCGCTTCCATCTCGACCGAGGCTATCGAACGCGCTATTGCGGCTCATCCAATGGTAAGGCAAGCGGAATGCTACCAAACACAAGCAGGAACCGTGTGTGTGCGTTTGTTACAACGCATTCCTGTGCTGCTTGTAGTAACCGGTAACGATAGTTATTATGTAGATATAGACCGTAAACGCATGCCTATACAAGAATCTGTAAAGACCCCTGTCTTGCTGGTACAAGGTAACGTGGGCGAACGAATGGCCAAGCAAGAGTTGACCGATTTAGCCATGTGGATATACGATAATCCGTACTGGCAAGAGAAAATAGCATCTGTCTATGTCGTAAACCCTAAAATGGTATATCTCATTCAGAAACCTGACGAGACACATCTAATCTTAGGTGAAGTGAGTGGATTCCGACGCAAGTTAGGCAAACTGCGCACATTATATGACAAAGGATTTGAACAAATAGGCTGGAGAACATATAAAGAGATTGATTTGCGATATACAGGACAAGTAGTTGGGAGGAACTAAGATGGCAAGAAAGAGACAACAAGCAGCAGAATTGCCTCTTGTGGCAATCGATTTAGGCAGTAGTAGCGTTCGTGCTATGGCGGCCAAACGTGTGGATGCGGATTTGCTGCATATCTTGGCGGTTGAACAATCTACCAAGTTCCCTTGTACGGAACGCGGTGTAGTGGTTCAGTCGTCCAATGCCGGTTTTATGATAAGCGAAGTGCTCAGACTCATGGCCAACCGATTGCAACTGCCCGACCTGCCTACTGCTTTTGTGCTCTTAGGCGGACGATCCATGCAAATCGTCCATGTCTATTCCAAACGTGACCAAGTACATAAACGCGAAGTGTCCCAACGTTTGTTGGAAGAAATGGAAACAGAGTGCAAGAGTAAGATAGAAACCCATAACCCCGGTGTCGCCGTATTAGGCTTAGTGCCTGCGTACTTCAAGTTGGATAATGTGGAGCAGGAAGATAAACCGGAACCTGACCAGCGAGCAGAATTAGTGGAAGCACACTATATCGCTTTCGTAGCACACAAAGAGTTGGAAACTCAAATACAAAAGAGTTTTGACCAAGCCGGCAAATCTATTGAGAAAGCCTTTGTTCGTCCCGAAGCACTCTTATCCGCTTTTGTAGCATCAGACGGAGTAGAAATCCTGCGAGATGGATGTGCCGTTCTCGATATGGGCTCGCAAACAACCACCCTGTCTATTTTTAAAGGCACTGAGTACTTGTACAACAAGGTTGTGCCGCAAGGTGGATACCATATCACCCGTGTCTTGGAGCAATCCGGAATAAGTCTGGCTACAGCAGAAAAACTCAAATGTCAGTTCGGTTACGCTTCGCCTGCACAAGTAGAGAAGAATCTTAAGCTCAAAGTACCGGCAGACCCGAACATCGTAGAAGGAGGTGTTCTGCATATCTCCAGCGACGATCTGGCACGCACCATCTTTATCAAACTCGAGGAGATACTCAAACCATTATTTGAGGCATTGAATACGTACGGGGACCGCATCAAAACACTCTACATAACCGGTGGTGCATCAATGCTGCAAGGCATGCAAGATTATCTGCAACAAAAAACATTGCTGCAAGTCATTTACGGCTCACATGACACTTTGGTAGATGCCATGACGGATGAGCAATACCTCGAACCGCGCTATTCCGCACTCGTGGGTGCGCTAATCTTAGGTGCAGACTATCGGGATGAACACCTGAATTTACCGGTTAAAGCACCCGGTATTCTGGAAAAACTACAGATACAAACAGAGATAATGTTTACATCTCAATCCTAACGAAAATAAATAGCAAAGATATGACAACAGACGAAGAATTATTGCCATTGCCTATCCAAATTCAAGAGGATAGTATTATAAAGGTAATGGGAGTTGGCGGTGGTGGCTGCAATGCTGTTAACTACATGTACCGCCAAGGTATTCACGGTGTTACTTTCTTGGTTTGCAACACCGACAAACAGGTGCTGGAGAAATCGTCCGTACCAGCTAAATTGCAACTCGGTCCCGGCCTCGGCGCAGGAGGCAATCCCGACAAAGCTACCAAATATGCTGAAGAGAACCGCGATCGTATTCACGACGCTTTGGATGATGGGACACAGATGCTCTTTATAACAGCCGGAATGGGTGGAGGTACAGGTACCGGAGCAAGTCCTATTATCGCCGAAGTAGCTCAAGAAATGGATATCCTTACCGTTGGTATTGTAACCATTCCGTTTGCATTCGAAGGACCGAAGAAAATCCGCAAAGCCCTGACCGGTGTGGCCAAACTGGCAGAGCACGTAGATGCCATCCTCATCATCAATAACGAGAAACTCAAACAAATCTATAAGGATCTGGATGCATTTAATGCCTTCTCGCGTTCGGATGATGTGGTTTGCAACGCAGCCAAGTCCATTGCTGAGATTATCACTATTCCGGGGTATATCAACACCGACTTTGCAGACGTATATAACACGCTCAAGAATGGTAAAGTGGCTATCATGAACGTAGGTCAGGCGGACGGAGAAGAACGTATCACAAGAGCCATTGACAATGCTCTGCGCTCGCCGTTAGCTAATGCAAGCGACGTACATGGAGCACAACGTATCCTTTTGCAGTTCTATTGCTCCAAAGATCATCCTATTATCATGAAGGAGTTTGACGAAATTAACCGCTTCGTAGAAGAGGTAGGCGATGAAGTCGAAGTACAATGGGGCGTATCGCTCGATGACTCGCTGGGAGAAGCCGTACGCGTAACGATTATTGCTACCGGTTATGCTGTAAGCGATATCCCGTCGCTCCAGGAAGAAGCAGGCAAAGTGAGCGTAGAAGAGGCTATCGATTCCAACTACAGCGGACTGAAAATCAATGATAAGCCCAAAGAGGACGAGAAAGCTGCAGAAGTGGATTTGACGAGTACAATTAATACCGACCCGACCCCTTCTATTCAGCGTGCCGTTGGAAAGGAAGACGGACTGATTGAAATCACTTTCGAGGATGATGATTTGGCGCCGGATGACAACGAACAGCAAAAAGATGAGCCGACACGTCGGTTGGGATGGTTAAGACGCAAATAACAACTTAAAAATATCTCATTATGAAAGAAGAGAGAGAAATGAATTTCTTTGACTTATGCAGAGTGTGTTTCAACGGTATCGGCCGCGGAATTACAGCCTGCATACAATTCGCCGGCACACTTATTCGCCTTACCTATCGCCAGTGGTGGGTCGTACTTATCGTGTTAGTATTGGTGTTGACCTGCGTCAATATCTACACACGTAAAGATAATCGCATCTACAAAATCGATGCAGTGGCTATTCTTAACGGTCCTACCACCGAATTAACTCAAGAGAAGATTAAACGTCTGTCCTTTCCGGTTCACCCGAAAATCAACGCACAACAGAATCTGGTTGAGCTGTTGGGTTTGCCTTGGGAGGAGGTAAAGCATATCAGCCATTTGCAGACGTTCCGCGTTATCGATTGCTTACACGATTCCGTAGCAGACTATATCGACTATGACCGCAAGTCGTCTCCGTTGGATACGGTATGCGTTCAGATGCCTAACCGTTTGTGCATCCAATACCGCACCACCACGCCACAGAATGCTGCGCTTATCGAGAAAGCACTACTTAATTATCTCAACTCCGATGAAGCTATGCAAGCCGCTTTCCAAACCAAAAAATTAATTCTTGATCGCGAAGTGGAGTTTGCTAAAAATCAAGTGGAGAAACTCGACAGCCTCACTTCCGCGTTCTATTTTGAACAAGGCACAGGAATGCAAGCACAGGGAGCACGGTCCAAAGAAGGTATCGTTCTCGGACGTCGCGAAATCAAACTTTTCCCGGGTGAGATACATGGAGAGTTTCGCCGCTATCAGAAACTGGCTTACCTACAAGCATTCTGCACCGCACCGGTCGTTCTGGAAGACCACTTCGCTGTGCATCCTGCCCCTGTTAACGGCAGAATAAAATGGAATGTGATTGGTTTGGTAATCGGATGGTTACTCGGTTGTCTGATTGCTGCCTTGGTAGAGAACCGTAAAGCTATTCTTTCTTGGTTGAAGAAATAATCTTTTTCACCACGAAATAGAGAACCACTACTCCAACAAGTATCAATATGGCCACGCTTAGTTCGTGGCTATATTCTTTTATAAGGTCCATCTGTCCGGCTGCCAAATAACCCACTGCAGCAAGGATACAATTCCAAACAAACGCACCGAGGAATGTCCACCACAGGAACGCACCAAAATGCATGCGGCTCAATCCGGCTGGAATAGATATTAACTGACGAATACCGGGAATAAAACGGCCTACAAATGTGGACACATTACCTTTCTCGCGAAAATAAGCCTCTGCCTTCTCTAATTTCTCACTGGATAAAAGCAACAGGTGTCCCATCTTGCTATCCGCAAATTTATAGATAATCAATCGTCCCAGCCACACGGAAAGACCATAATTGATGATAGCGCCTATCATCGCGCCAAGTGTACCGAAAAGCACAATAATAAGCACATTAATTAGGTAAACGTCCGTGGCGTATAACACGCTGTCAGGCTGATTGGCTACAAATACGGCAGGAGGTATGACCACTTCGCTCGGGAACGGAATGAAGGAGGACTCAATGGTCATCAGCGCGGTAATCGACGCATAGTTCATATGCGCCGAATACCAAGCAATAAGGTTGTCTATAATCGTCATACTACAAGAAGATTAGTTGGCAAAGAATATAAACCGGCAACAAAATTACCAATGAGAACTTGATCATGTAACCGAAGAAACTCGGCATCTTCACACCACTTTCTTTCGCGATAGCTTTCACCATGAAGTTAGGTCCATTGCCAATATACGTCATACTACCGAAGAACACTGCACCAATAGAAATTGCTTTCAGCATCATCTCCGGCACTTTAGCTACGAAAGTAACGCCGTCAACAATACCATCACCATTCACTAACAAACCGCTCGCAGCTGCTGCCAAGGACTCAGGCAAACCGCAAGCCATCGAGTGGAAAGCTACTGCGGTAGGCGTATTGTCGAGGAACGAAGATAGCAAACCCGTGGAGTAGTAGAACTGCCAAACATGGCTGAAGCCCAAACGTCCGGCATTCTGCTCCAAGTACATCAACGCAGGGGCCATCGTCACGAAGATACCGATAAACAACGCAGCCACTTCGATAATCGGAGCCCAAGTGTATTTATTGTCCTCATAGCGCGTCTTCTTGCTCGTAGTCAGCAAGCTTAATCCCATAAACATAAGCATTGCTATTTCGCGCAAGTACTTCATATAAAGAGGTGCATCTGCCTCACCCATGGCCGGAATAAGGCTCTCATTGATACAAGCCACACTGGCCACAATACCTAACAGCCACAAGAAATTAATCTTACCAGAAATTTTCAGCGGCTCTACTTCGCGCGCATCGGCACTCAAAGCCGTCCAATGCTCTTTCTTATAGTACCAGTAACAGTCGGCGATAAAGTACAGCAACAACAACACACCGCCCGTGAACAACCACTCTGCCCACATCGAAGAGAACCAAGTAAATTCGGCACCACGAAGGAAGAGCATGAATAATGGTGGGTCGCCGAGAGGAGTCATCAAGCCGCCGCAGTTAGCCACTAATGCAATGAAAAATAGTACGGTATGAATCTTGTACTGACGCTGTTGATTGGTCGCTAAAACGGGGCGTATCAACAACATAGCAGCACCGGTCGTTCCCATCAAACTGGCAAGGAAGAATCCTACCGCCAAGAACAACGTGTTCACCCAGGGCTTTGCCTTGATATCGCCGCTGAGGTGAATACCACCTGTGATAACAAACAGTGACAGCAGCAAGACCATAAACGGAACATAGTCAAAAAACACGGTGTAAATCAACTCGCCACTCAGACCCTTAACGATCATAAACACAACAACAGGAATACCTAAAACAATCGAAACAATAAGTTTCGTCAGGTTACTTTCCCACAGTTTTTCCGAAATAATCGGGCAGATAGCTATCATTAATAGCATAATTCCAAAGGGAATCATAGCCCAAGCAGGCATTAGAAATTCTTCCATGATATTGATTTATTTTTAAAAAATGCATGCAAAAGTACAACTTTTTTTGCTTAGATGCAAATTTTTGTGTAACTTTGCGCGTTTTTTTGAAAGATAGTCTATAAAAAATGAAAAATATACGCAATTTTTGCATCATCGCACACATTGACCACGGAAAATCTACGCTCGCGGACAGAATGTTAGAGTTTACCCAAACCGTGGACGTCAAACAAATGGAAAACCAAGTGCTCGATGACATGGATCTGGAGAAAGAGCGCGGTATAACGATTAAGTCCCACGCTATCCAGATGCAGCACAAGGGCTATACGCTCAATCTCATCGACACTCCGGGTCACGTGGACTTCTCATACGAAGTCAGCCGATCTATCGCTGCCTGCGAAGGAGCACTCCTCGTCGTCGATGCTTCACAAGGTGTGCAGGCACAAACAATCTCCAATCTCTATATGGCGCTTGACCATGACCTTGAAATAATACCTGTCATGAATAAGTGCGATATGGATTCTGCCATGCCCGAAATGGTCGAAGACGAAATTATCGACTTACTCGGCTGCAAACGTGAAGAAATTCTCCGTTGCTCTGCCAAAACAGGTGACGGCGTGCCCGAAATCCTTGATGCAATAATTGAACGTATTCCTGCGCCGCAAGGCAATCCCGATGCGCCGCTGCAATGTCTCGTCTTTGACTCCGTTTTCAATCCTTTCCGCGGAATCATCGCCTACTACAAAGTCGTAAACGGAACCATGCACTCCGGCGATAGAGTTCGTTTCTTCAATACGGGCAAAGAATATAACGCCGATGAGATTGGAGTTCTTAAACTCGATATGCAGCCTACAAAAGCTATCTCCGCCGGAAATGTAGGCTATATCATCTCAGGTATCAAAACCTCTTCCGAAGTCAAAGTAGGCGATACGATTACTCACGTTGCGCGACCCTGTGAAAACGCCATTGCCGGTTTCCAAGAAGCCAAACCGATGGTCTTTGCCGGCGTATATCCTATCGAAGCCGAAGACTTCGAAGACCTCAGAGCTTCACTCGAGAAGCTCCAACTCAATGACTCATCGCTTTCTTTTACTCCAGAGTCGTCTATTGCGCTTGGCTTTGGTTTCCGCTGCGGCTTTCTCGGACTTCTTCACATGGAGATTGTGCAGGAACGATTAGACCGCGAGTTTGACATGAACGTGATTACAACCGTTCCAAACGTGAGTTACAACGTCTATCTCAAAGACGGATCCAAAGTGGAAGTACATAACCCGGCAGGAATGCCCGACTTAACGGTTATTGACCGCATCGAGGAACCATTTATTCGCGCCTCGATCATCACAACGTCCGCTTTCATTGGACCGATTATGACGCTCTGCCTCGACAAACGCGGAGAACTTGTCAAGCAAGAGTATATATCCGGTGATCGAATGGAACTGCTCTTCGACATGCCGCTTGGAGAGATAGTCATCGACTTCTACGACAAGCTCAAGTCTATCTCCAAAGGATATGCGTCCTTCGATTGGCATCAGAACGGCTTCCGTCCGTCCAATCTCGTCAAATTAGATATATTGCTTAACGGCGAACAAGTAGATGCGCTCTCAACGCTTACCCATCGCGATAATGCCGTTGATTTCGGACGACGCATGTGCGAGAAACTCAAAGAGTTACTCCCGCGCCAACAGTTCGATATCGCTATTCAAGCCGCTATCGGCGCAAAAATCATTGCCCGCGAAACAGTTAAACAGGTGCGCAAAGATGTCCTCGCTAAGTGTTACGGAGGTGACGTGAGTCGGAAACGCAAACTGCTCGAGAAACAAAAGAAAGGTAAAAAGCGCATGAAGCAAATAGGTAACGTTGAAGTGCCGCAAAAAGCTTTCCTTGCCGTACTGAAATTAGATTAGAATCAAGATATTCTTAGCCCTTGCAGGGCACGATTATTGCACTATTCATTAATCATTATTCATTATTATTGTGAAAAACGTAGTTATTCGATTCTGTGGGGACTCCGGTGACGGAATGCAGCTGACAGGAAACATGTTTTCCTCCCTCTCTGCTATTTTAGGAAATGAGATTTCCACTCTTCCTGATTTCCCTGCCGAAATCCGTGCCCCGCAAGGTACACTCGGAGGAGTTAGTGGTTTCCAAGTTAATTTAGGTCAAGGCGTTTATACTCCCGGTGATAAAGCAGACGTGATAGTGGCGATGAACGCTGCTGCGCTCAAAGTATGTGCTCAAAATAAGCTTTTCCACGAGCACGCTATCCTCATCGTGGACACAGATACTTTTACTAAAGCGGAATTGGAGAAGGCTTTATATACAACCGACAACCCGTTTACTGAACTCAATCTTCCTGAATCTGTTCAGATTGTGCCGGTTGCACTCACTTCCCTCACCAAAGAAGCACTCAAAGACAGCGGACTCGACAATAAGTCTATCCTCAAGTCCCGCAATATGTTTGCATTGGGAGTCGTTTGCTGGCTCTTCGATAGGCCGATTGATAAAGCAATCCATTTCCTCGAAGAGAAGTTCGCTAAGAAACCGCAACTCATTCCTAATAACGTCAAAGTGCTGACGGATGGCTATAACTATGGACAGAACTTAGCGCTCTCTATCAATCAGATTCGATTGGAGAAAAACTCCGATGTCCAAATGCCTGCCGGACAATACACGTCTATTGCCGGTAATAAAGCTACCGCATGGGGATTGATAGCTGCTGCGCATAAATGCGGAAAGAAACTCTTCCTCGGTTCATATCCTATCACTCCCGCAACCGATATCATGCACGAACTCGCAGCTCGCAAGGATATGGGAGTGATGGTCGTGCAAGCCGAAGATGAGATTGCCGGTGTCTGCACAGCTATCGGCGCTGCTTTTGCCGGTGACTTGGCTTGTACTTCTACTTCCGGTCCAGGACTAAGTCTTAAGTCCGAAGGTATCGGACTCGCTGTTATGGCTGAGTTGCCACTTGTCGTTATCGACGTACAACGTGGTGGACCTTCAACCGGATTGCCAACCAAAACCGAACAAACCGACTTGCTGCAAGCGCTATACGGTCGTAATGGTGAATGTCCGCTTGTCGTAATGGCGGCTTCCACTTCCGCCAACTGCTTCCACTTTGCTTACGAAGCCTGCAAAATAGCCTTGGAGAATATGACTCCGGTCATCCTACTCACCGATACCTATCTGGCAAACGGAACAGGCCTTTGGCGTATCCCTAAATTGGCAGAACTGCCTGAAATCAAACCGCAAGCCGTTCCTGCCGAACTGAAAGGACATTATAATCCCGCTATGCGCGATGAAAATGCTGTCCGATATTGGGCATTCCCCGGAATGGAAGGATTTGAGCATCGCGATATCGGTCTGGAGCGTGATGCACAAAAAGGTACTATCTCCACCTCTCCTACTAACCATGAGAACATGGTCAAAGCGCGTCAGGCGAAAGTGGACCAAGTCGTACGCTTCATTCCGGACGTGCAGATTCAAGGAAATGCCGATTCTGATACCGCACTTGTCGGATGGGGGAGTACCGAAGGCCACTTACATGCTGCTGCGAACGAACTGAACTGTGCACTCGTGCACTTCAACTATATCAATCCGCTGCCGGCTAATACTGCCAACGTACTCAAGCGCTTCAAACGCATCATCGTCTGCGAGCTCAACTCCGGTCAATTTGCTACATATCTCCGCTCCAAACTGCCCGACATCCG
>JAEDLW010000052.1:0-11555 GCA_016295035.1 Paludibacteraceae bacterium | reverse complement strand
ATATCCGGACTCTTTTTGTTTGATACGTAGCTATATTATTTCTTTTTACGATCACCGTAACGAGACATAAACTTATCTACGCGACCAGCAGTATCCACAAGTTTGGATTTACCCGTATAGAATGGGTGGCTGGTGTTCGAAATCTCAAGTTTTATGAGCGGATACTCCTTACCATCAATAGTGATAGTGTCCTTAGTAGCAGCGGTAGAGCGGCTGAAGAACTGAGTTCCGTCAGACATATCTTTGAAAACTACAACGCGGTAGTTATCGGGATGAATTCCATTACGCATAATTATTCTCCTTTCTATTATTCAGCAACAACGTTGAGTTTAATTTCAGCTTTAACCTCTCTGTGGAGACGTGCAGTAGCAACAGCTTCGCCAAGTTCCTTCACAGGTTCAATAGTGATAATCTTGCGGTCGATGTCAAATCCTTGAGCAGCAAGTGCGTCAGCGATTTGTGCAGTAGTAACTGTACCGAAGATTTTACCATCCTCATTAGCTTTAACAGCAACATTGATAACAGTAGCAGCGAGTTTTTCAGCAAGAGCTTGAGCATCAGCGAGTTGTTGAGCCATTTTCTTAGCTTGTTGTTTGAGGTTCTCGTTGAGTTGTTTTACGTTGCTCTCATTGGCAATAATAGCCAATTTATTAGGAATAAGGTAGTTACGTCCGTAACCATCTTTTACCTTAACGATATCATTCTTGTAGCCTAAGTTTGCTACGTCTTGTACCAAAATGACTTGCATAATCTTGTTCTTTTAAAGGGTTAAACAATTACTTCATCATATCGGTTACATATGGCAGCAGTGCCAAGTGACGCGCTTTCTTAACAGCCTGAGCAACTTTACGTTGGAATTTCAACGAAGTGCCGGTGATACGACGAGGGAGGATTTTACCTTGCTCGTTGAGGAACTTCTTCAAGAATTCTGGATCCTTGTAGTCGATGTACTTGATACCGCTTTTCTTGAAACGGCAGTACTTTTTCTTTTTCTCCTGAGTCTGTTGCGGAGTCAGGTAACGAACTTCTTCTTGTGCCATGATTAAGCCTCCTCTACTTTAGGTTCAACACTTGCCGTTTTGTTGTGACGGCGTTTCTCTGAATACTCAAAAGCATACTTGTCGAGACGAGTAGTGAGGAAACGCAGAATGCGTTCGTCACGGCGGAATGCAGTTTCGAGCGTTGCGATAACAGCAGGTTCTACATCAAATTGAAGCAAAGCATAGAATCCCGTAGTCTTGCCTTGGATAGGATATGCGAGTTTACGCAGACCCCACTCCTCGTGACCAAGAATGGTGCCGCCATTCTCTGTGAGAAGTTTCTCGAATTTTGCTACCGCTTCCTTCATCTGTGGCTCAGACAAAACGGGAGTAAGAACGAAAGCGGCTTCGTAATGATTTAACATAAATAACTTAATTTTTAATTAGTTTGTACTATGCTTTTTGACCCGAACGGCTTAATAGGTGTCGAACCGCTCGACAAAAAGCGCGCAAAAGTACTGCTTTTATTTGGAATACACAAATTTTTTTTATAAAAAAATGCATTTTCTAGCAAAAATCGTCAAAATCAGCAAAGGATAGGCTAAGGATACGCATAACATACGCCCAAGACACGCTAATACTATGCCAAAATATATTTTTTTTGCACTTTTTTGCAAATTTATTTGGTCGTTTCAACATTTTGTTGTACTTTTGCAGTCGAAAATAAAATTTAATCCGATTAAAATTAAAAAATAGCGTCGTTTTGATGCATAAAATTATGAACAACCGTTTCGAAGCATTAAACAAGGCAACATCGCATTTGCCAGTAGTTCCTTCTAAACCGGAAGGGAAAGTGAAAGATTATTTCGCCGCGGACGTTTTCACTCGTGAGCGAATGAAAGAATATATCGCGGAAGATGTACTTAGCCAGTTATTTGATGACATAGATAACGGTCGTACTATACACCGTGACATTGCCAATACAGTAGCTATTGGCATGCGCAAATGGGCCATGGATCATGGAGCAACACATTACACGCACTGGTTTCAGCCTTTGACAGGCGGCACAGCGGAGAAGCATGATGCTTTCTTTACGCTGAACAAAGACGGATTGCTGATGGAAGAATTTACTGGTGACGCGCTCTATCAACAGGAACCGGATGCCTCATCTTTCCCTTCCGGAGGTATCCGCAACACCTTTGAAGCAAGAGGTTATTCAGCTTGGGATCCGTCGTCACCCGTTTTTCTCATCAGCGACACACTCTGTATTCCAACTGTATTTGTGGCATACACAGGAGAAGCGCTGGACTACAAAACGCCACTTATTCGCTCGACGGCTGCACTATGTAAAGCTGCACGCGAGGTGTGTCAGTTCTTCGATAAACAAGTCCGCCACGTGCACGCAAATCTAGGTTGGGAACAGGAATATTTCCTTGTGGACGAAGCGCTATATGACGCACGGCCTGACTTGCTACTGACCGGACGCACTTTGATGGGACATCTGTCAGCCAAAAACCAACAGCTTGAGGACCATTATTTCGGTGCTATCCCAGAGCGCGTACGTAACTTCATGATGGACTTGGAGTTTGAAGCGTTGCGCGCCGGAATCCCTATTCGTACGCGTCATAACGAGGTGGCACCTAACCAGTTTGAAATGGCTCCCATCTTTGAGGACGTAAACTTAGCCAATGACCATAACCTGCTCATCATGTCTATTATGGAACGCGTCGCGCGTAAGCATCACTTCCGCGTACTGCTGCATGAGAAACCATTTGCAGGCGTTAACGGCAGCGGTAAACATTGTAACTGGTCTATGCAAACCAATACAGGCATTAATCTGCTTGCTCCGGGAAGAAATCCGTATCAAAACTTGCAATTCGTTACTTTCCTTGTCAATGTACTGATGGCTGTATATAAGTATAATGGACTACTGAAAGCATCCATTGCAAGCGCTACAAATGAACATCGTCTCGGCGCCAATGAAGCTCCTCCTGCAATTATCTCGGTCTTCCTCGGTAAACAGATAAGTGAAGTACTGGATAAATTAGAGCATGCTTCTGCCGAAAAAGGTATTATCATCAACGCCAAAAAAGAAATGAAACTGGGTGTAGCCAATATCCCGGAGATTCTGTTGGACAATACCGACCGAAACCGTACTTCACCATTTGCCTTCACCGGCAACCGCTTTGAGTTCCGCGCTGTAGGTTCTTCGGCTAACTGCGGCGCTGCGATGTTGGCCCTGAATGCTGCCGTTGCAAATCAATTGTTCCAATTCAAAGCAGAAGTGGATAAACTCATCGAAAAGGGAGAACCAAAAGAGCGCGCGTTGTTCAAAGTCATCAAATCATATATCGTCACCTCCAAACCGATACGGTTTGACGGAAACGGGTATTCTGACGAATGGAAAACCGAAGCTGCTAAACGCGGCCTGGATTGCGAAACAAGTGTACCACTAATTTTCGACCGCTACCTCAATCCCGACGTCATCAACATGTTCAAGACAACGGAAGTTCTTACTGAAGCGGAACTACAAAGCCGCTGCGAAGTGAAGTGGGAGACCTATTCAAAGAAGTTGCAAATAGAAAGCCGCGTGCTGGGCGACCTCGTTATCAATCATATTCTGCCCGCTGCTAAACGCTACCAGACCATGCTCCTGCAGAACGTTCTGGCTGTCAAACAAGTCTTTGCTGAAGACGAAGTGCGTAGCCTCAATGAGCAAGACTACTCCATCATTCGCCGCATCGAGCACCATGCCGCAGCAATCATTGAGAAAGTGGAAAAAATGACTACAGCACGACACAAAGCCAACCATGAGAGTCCGACAGAACGCGACAAGGCCATTGCTTATCACGACCATGTCCTGCCAGTTATGGCCGCTATCCGCGAACACGTAGATGACCTGGAAATGATTGTTGATGACGAGTTGTGGACGCTGCCTAAATATCGTGAATTGATGTTCATCCATTAAAATGAAGACTATTCCGTTTATCAAAATGCATGGTTTGGGTAACGACTATGTGTACATAGATGCCACCCGGAAAGAGACTGCTGATATAATAGCCAATATAAACCCATCCGTGTTGGCTCGCCGAATGAGCGATAGACATTGGGGTGTAGGATCAGACGGACTGGTTCTCATTCTGCCAAGCACTTGTGCAGACCTACGAATGCGCATGTTTAATGCCGACGGAAGCGAAGCTGAGATGTGTGGAAATGCGTCACGATGCATAGCTAAATATGCATACGAACAGGGACTATGTGGCAGAAACATGACCTTGGAAACACTCGCAGGGGTAAAGTGCTTGACGCTACAAACGAATACACAAAATAAAGTCGAACAAGTGACCGTCGAAATAGGCATAAGCACAGGTAATCCCCATGAAGTGTTCATAGTAGATACAACGGACCAGTTCGATTCAAAGTTTGAAGAACTACAAATCGGTCCTCAATGGGCAGAACTACGTAGAAAAGCAAATATAGAGTGCGTATGTGTCCTCAATCGTCATGAGATAAAGGTGCGCGTGTGCGAACGAGGAACTGGCGAAACCATGGCATGCGGAACAGGAGCATGTGCATCAGCCGCAGCTGCCATGAATGAAGGACTGACAGAGAACCGCGTAACCGTTCACCTGCGCGGCGGCGATTTGGATGTACAACGCGACAAAAAAGGTATCCTATACCTCACAGGAACCGCAACAGAGGTCTTCAGAGGCACTTATAATTGGGAGGAATAATTATGCGCTCGAACCCTTTTTTTCAACATCTGCAGAACAATTATCTGTTTTCAGAAGTCCAGCACCGCATTGAGACATATCAAATAATGCATCCGCAGGCACACATTCTGCGTTTAGGCGTTGGCGATGTCACATTACCTCTACCCTCACCTATTATTGACGCAATGCATCAAGCCGTTGAGGAATTAGGGCATGCAGAATCATTCCGCGGATATAGTCTGGAAGAAGGATATACTTGGCTTCGACAAGCTATTATCGATAACGATTATCGAACAAGAGGCATTCAATTGGACTTGGACGAAGTGTTTGTCTCCGACGGTGCGGGAAGCGACTTGGGCAACTTAAGCGAATTGTTTGATCAACATAACCGAGTGGCTATACCCGATCCCTCATATCCTGCCTATATGGACACAAGTCTCATGGCCGGAAGAAACATCACTTTACTACCCTGCTCAGCTGACAATGATTTCGTGCCCGATTTACCCCCAAAACAAGCAGACATTATTTACCTTTGTTATCCTAACAACCCTACAGGAACAGTGCTGACTCGCGAACAGCTGCAGCGGTGGGTGGATTATGCCCACCAAAATCATAGTATCATTATCTACGATGGTGCATACGAAGCATATATTGAAGAAGACGATATCCCACATAGTATCTATGAAATAGACGGAGCGAAAGAAGTGGCTATTGAGGTGCGAAGTTACAGCAAAACAGCTGGATTTACCTCCGTCCGTTGCGGATACACAATCGTACCAAAACAGACCGGCCTGCAAGCTATGTGGCTCAGAAGACAATGCACCAAGTACAACGGTACATCATATATCGCCCAACGAGCTGCAGAAGCTACGTACACACCTCAAGGGAAAAAAGCAACGCAAGCCAATGTACATTACTATAAACAAACAGCCAAACTGCTTCATAGTGGATTGCATACTCTTGGATATCAGGTATATGGAGGTATCAATGCCCCATATATTTGGTGTAAAACACCTCAAAACATGAGCTCATGGGAATTCTTCGACTACTTGCTTAACCAATGTCAAGTTGTATGCACTCCAGGAGTCGGATTTGGACAGTCGGGCGAAGGATTTATACGATTTTCTGCTTTCTCCAACCGGAAAGATTGCGAAGAAGCAATAAAAAGAATAAAAAACTTGCATAGTTAGAAAAATCTTTGTATTTTTGCACCAAATTTAAATTTTATGTGTGGAATTGTAGGATATATCGGTAAACGCAAAGCCTATCCGATTTTGATTAAAGGTTTACACCGTTTGGAATATCGTGGTTATGATAGCGCAGGAGTTGCGCTTATTAATGATCATGGACAACTCAATGTTTACAAGGCAAAAGGGAAGGTTGCCGACCTTGAACAAGCCGTTGCTGAAAAGGATACATCAGGTTACATCGGCATTGCCCATACACGATGGGCTACTCACGGAGAACCCAATCAAGTCAACGCTCATCCTCATTACTCCGAGTCGGAGGAACTCGCCATTATCCATAATGGTATTATTGAAAATTACATCGTACTCAAGAAAGGTTTGATGCAGCATGGTTACACCTTCAAGTCGGACACAGACACGGAAGTGCTTATCCAACTCATAGAGTACACTAAACGCACAGATAACGTAGACCTAAAGAAGGCTGTTCAACTTGCTCTGCAACAGGTTGTTGGCGCCTATGCCATCGCCGTTTTGGACCGCAACAACCCTACCAGAATTATTGCCGCCAGACAAGGAAGCCCGCTGGTTATCGGTATTGGTAAAGACGAGTTTTTCCTTGCTTCCGATGCCACACCGATTGTCGAATATACAGACCAAGTCGTTTATGTGGAGGACCAAGAAATCGTGTGCCTTGAACTGGGCAAAGAGATCGAGATAACCACTATCCACAATGTGCCTAAGACACCGGAAATAAAGAAGTTGGAGATGACACTTTCGCAACTTGAAAAAGGTGGTTATCCGCACTTCATGCTTAAGGAGATTTTTGAGCAACCGCGCACCTTGGCAGATTCGATGAGGGGACGTGTGAACGTGGATATGAACAACATCGCCTTATCTGGTTTCATTGATAACAAAGAACGCTTTCTCAAAGCCCCGCGCATTATTATCACCGCTTGCGGTACATCGTGGCACGCCGGCCTCATTGCTAAATATGCCATTGAGGAATTCGCGCATATACCGGTTGAAGTGGAGTATTCGTCCGAGTTCCGTTACCGCAAACCCGTTATCAACAAGGATGACGTGGTCATCGCCATCTCACAATCAGGTGAAACGGCGGACACGCTCGCTGCCATCCAACTCGCCAAGTCCAAAGGGGCGTTTATCTTCTCCATCTGCAATGTCATCGGCGCGTCCATTCCGCGTGTTTCGGACAGCGGTTGTTATACCCACGTAGGACCGGAAATCGGCGTTGCATCCACCAAGGCATTCACAGGACAAGTGACCGCACTCACGATGTTGGCTGTCTGCATTGGACATGCAAAAGGCGCTATCCGGTACGACAAGTACTTGCGAATTATTAGCGAGCTGAACCTCATCCCGCAAAAGATTGCACATATCTTGGAGCAGAACGATGCCATTGCGGAGTTCGCAAAGACATTTACCGAAACCCAAAATGCACTCTATCTCGGACGTGGATACAATTATCCGGTTGCGCTGGAAGGAGCGCTTAAACTAAAGGAAATCAGCTACATACACGCCGAAGGCTATCCGGCAGCCGAGATGAAACATGGCCCTATTGCCCTTATCACAGACCAGATGCCTGTTGTAGTAGTAGCACCTCATTGCGGCACATACGAGAAGATTGTCTCGAATATCCAGGAAATCAAAGCCCGCCAAGGTCGCGTTATCGCTGTCGTAACAGAAGGAGATAAGCAGGTGCGTGAAATGGCAGATTTCGCCATCACAGTGCCGGAGACCGAAGAATGTCTCACACCACTGCTGACGGTTATTCCGTTGCAGATTCTTGCTTATCATATTGCTGTCGTCAAGGGCTGCGACGTCGACCAACCACGCAACTTAGCAAAATCAGTTACTGTAGAATAATAAATATTCATTAATCATTATTTATTATGATTAAAATCGCTATTATCGGTTACGGCAATATTGGACGAGCCGTCGAAGAAGCCGTTAAGACGGCACCGGACATGGAGTTAGCAGGTATCTATCACCACAATGACAACATAGATACTATCAACGCAGACGTAGCTGTGCTCTGCACGCCGACTCGCGAGACACCGGCTTATGCAGAACGCCTCATCAAACGCGGTATAGCCACCGTAGACTCATTTGATATCCACACGCGCATAAACGAAGTACGCCATCTCCTGGATCCGCAGGACAAAGCCAATAAGACTGTCAGCATCATCGCTGCAGGTTGGGATCCGGGTTCAGACTCGATGGTTCGCGCACTGCTCTCCGCTATTGCGCCGGAAGGTATCACATACACCAATTTCGGTCCCGGCCGTTCAATGGGTCATACAGTCGCTGCTAAAGCCATCACAGGTGTCAAAAATGCCTTGTCCATGACTATTCCACTCGGAACAGGCATCCATCGCCGCATGGTCTACATCGAACTCGAAGACGGGGCAGACTTCAAAACCGTTGAAGCAGCTATTCTCGCTGACGATTACTTCGCACACGACGAAACACACGTTATCGCTGTGCCATCCGTTGCTGCACTCAATAATGTGGCACATGGTGTCAATCTCGTACGATCGGGTGTCAGCGGAACAACCCATAACCAGCGTTTCGAGTTCAACATGACCATCAATAACCCGGCTCTCACAGGTCAAGTCTTAGTCGCTTGCGCGCGAGCAGCATATAAGATGAAAGCGCGCCAGCAATTTGGCGTATTCACCATGATTGAACTCGCTCCTATTGACTTACTCTTTGGTGAAAAAGAACAACTTATATCTCAACTTGTCTAACATGAAATCTATTCGTAATTTCTTCTCATCTTCGGTGCTGCGTTTTAAGCATTTTAGCCGCAAGGCTTACGCCGTTTTTGCTTCTATGCACCGTCAAGTCACTATTGGTCGCGTTTGCCGTGCCATTTGCGACAAAGAACTCCTCAAGTCGGGAGTCGCTATCCTCAATGCCGTCGTATTAGGCTGTATCTCACCAATTACTATTTGGGCTGAGCAGTCGGACGTTCCCGACGAAGTGGCGGACCTCACCTTACAAGAGGTGCAGGTCATATCCCAACAAACTGAAATATACTCGCAAGCGTATCGGTTGGTATCGATTATCGACCGCACTTCTATTGCTTCCTTACCTGTCAATTCGGTGTCCGATATTCTCGCCACCTTACCGGGTTTAGACATCCGCACACGAGGCACTAATGGCTCGCAGGCGGATGTTTCGATGAGAGGAGGCACGTTCGACCAAGTGCTTATTTGTCTCAATGGTATCGCTATCAGCGATGCACAAACCGGACACTATGCACTCAATCTTCCCGTTCCGCTTTCATCTATTGAGCGGATTGAAGTGCTGCAAGGCGCAGCAGCTTCACTTAATGGCGGTAGCGCTTTCACCGGAGCAATCAATATCGTTACCATCCAGCCACAAAACGACAGATACCACACCGAACTGCAATTGGGTATGAATAAATACGGGCACGTGGAATTCACAGGCGGTTGGAAACGCAAAGATTGCCACGTCGTCGCCTCCGGCAACTACAGCCATGCGAATGGATACTATGCCCCGAACCCATCCGAGAAAGAGCAAACAGCACTCACAAACTCCGACTTAAACATCGTCAATCTCTTTTCCTCCGTTTCCTATCGCGGATTAGACATTCAGCTCGGCGCACAGTACAAAGATGCAGGAGCAGGGATGTTCTACGGCTTCGGCTCACAAGACCAATTTGATGCTACGCGCACGGCGTTTGGCTCTGCTCATTACGGACACAAATGGGGGAACTGGAGCATTGAAGCACAAGCTTCCTATCGCGCGAACTATGACCGATACGAATGGCATCGCGGACAACGGCTATACGGCAATTTTCACTTCGCGCAGAATAGTTCAGCAGCCTTAAGTGCACACTATGCCTCAGCCATAGGAAAAACCTCGTTCGGCATCCATTTCCGCAACGAAAACATCCACTCTACCAACCTCGGCGATACCATCAATCCAAACGGACAAGTGCCTAATGTAGAAGGATTTAAGTTGGCTGACGTTCGCGTTTTGGACTTAGTCAAAGGTGCTAATCGCTACAACATCGCCTACTTCGCGCAACAGACGTTCCACACGCATGGCTTCTCGGCTTCATTAGCTGCGAGCGGCATCTATAACTCATACTTCGGACACCATTGGACAGCGGGAGTGGACTTAGGCTACTCAATTGACGGATGGAACATATACGCTAACGCCAATCGCTCCGTGCGAATGCCTACTTTCACAGACCTTTATTATAACGCGGGCAATCAGTTAGGCGATCGCAACCTGCGACCTGAGAAAGCGGTCACCGCCTCAATCGGAGCTGCCTATCAGCACCGCTGGGAGAAAGCAGGCACTCTCAACGCCCAATTAGACGGCTTTTACCGATTAGGGCAAGATATCATCGACTGGGTCTATGTCGCCTCGGACACAAAACGACCATACCATGCTGCTAACCAGCAACGTATCAACACCTTAGGCGTCGAAGCCATCATTACCTACCGCTGGAACCAGTGGCTCAAGCTCGTGCAACTATCATACGGTTACACCTACTTGGACTTGAACCTCCAAGAAGCACAGTCACGCTATCTCGATTACTTGCGCCACAAAGTGGTCGCTCGAATAGAACATGGTATCTACAAAGGTCTTGGAGCATCTTGGACTCTCACCTACCGTGACCGAGTTGGACAGTATAATAATGCCCAAGGCGATGTGCAGGATTTTCGTCCTGTCGTACTGCTTGACGGCGCTATATTCTACGACTTCCCGCAATGCCGCATTATGGCGTCATGCACTAATATGACCAACCGGCACTACTACGACTACGGAGGCATCCTCCAACCCGGTGCCTGGTTCAAACTCTCCCTCACATACAAATTATAATATCAACCATTAGAATGGCGAGCCTTGAGTTGTGCACGGAGAGCAGCAGCTTGGGCTTCGAGGATTTCGGCCTGATGACGGAGCATATAATCGGAGACATCCTCTGAGGCCGTTTTTTCCGCTGCTTTTTGGGAGATTTCTGCGAGGTATTGTTCGTACCATGTTTCGAAAGGATGCTCAGCTTTCCAGTCGGCAAGTAACATAGCGAATTTCCAGCCTTTTGCGTCTGGATATGTTTGGTTAGACGGACCGATACGCATCGCGGCTTGCCACTCTTGAGTTACTTGGTCGATTTGTTGCTGTGTGCTCCAAAGAATGCGAATCTGCTGGTGGGCATACGTGAAAGCGATGGAGTTCCAGCGTTGTTTAGGCGAACGTTTTTGCTGGTAGTTTTCTCGGCGATCGCGATAGAGTTGCTGACCACGAGGTCCTTCGTAGAAGTAACCTCTACTGTTTTTACTTGCTTTTCCATGCCTAATTTGGATGGAGTCTTCGTTTGTTAGATTCATACTATTTTACTGTTACGTTGTTAATATTCTTCAGGCACTACATGATGTCGTGATGGTCTCGCTTGACCTCCGGTTCACGAACGGCTGACTTATGGCATTTTTTCTGTCGACCTTCGGGCGACCTACGGGCGACCTACGGGTGACCTTCGGGAACAGAAGGATACGAATTAGGGTGCAAAGGTACAACAATTATTTGACATGCACAAGCGATTGGGCAAAAAAATACATGCTATATGATTTTAGATAAAAAAATACATGGTACTGTTATAACAAGCTGCTGTAGAG
>JAEDLW010000005.1:0-39195 GCA_016295035.1 Paludibacteraceae bacterium | reverse complement strand
CGTCACCTTACATAGCAGTTATTATCGCCATGCTCATTTGGGCAGGGTCGGGAATAGCCGTGAAAGCAGCATTGGAGTCATTTGCTCCGTTGATGCTGGTGATGACTCGTTTTACTATGGGGGTATTGCTTATGTGCTGCATCGGACTTATCGCCAACAGGGTAGCACGCGAGGATTCCATTCTTCGGTTGCAGAAGGTGGATAGAAAGGATTTGTGGCTCTTCGTATTAGGTGGTATTTTCCAGCCGTTTCTCTATTTTATTTTGGAGACGTATAGTTACGATGCTTTTGCAACGCCTACTATCGCCGAAGCATTCTTGAGTACGAATCCACTGATAGCACCAATTTTTGCATGGATATTCTTGCGCGAACGAGTTACAGGTTGGAATATCGCCGGTATTCTCATCTCCACTTGCGGTATGGTGCTATTAGTTCTTGCGGGAAGTAAAAGCTTTGACATTGGTAATATCTGGGGTGTGCCGCTTGCTATTGTAACGGTTTGCATGGCAGTGGGGTACTCGATTATTCTGAAGAAGATTCCTTCTAAATATAGTGCGCTTACAATTGTTTTCTGGGTGCAACTGACGGGATTGGTTCTCTTCTACATCTTAGCCGCCGGGAAGGCACTCGTTTCTCCGAATGCACAATGGATAACTACTCTAACTCCAGCTGCAGTCGGGGGTGTAACCTATCTCGCGGCTCTGTCCAGCGTGGCTGCTTTTATTCTGTTTTGCTATAGCGTTCGATATTTGGGAGTTACAAAAGCGAATATCTTCAACAATATCCGTCCCGTTTTCACGGCACTTATTATGCTGATCCTGTTCGGAGAACAATTGCCAGTTTGGAAGTGGATAGGTATTGCAATTATTGTTTTTGGCCTATTTATTTGCCAAAAATATAGAAAAAAGTGACTTTTTTAAAGATTTCTTTGGTCATATCGTAAATATTTTGTAATTTTGCGGGCTAATTATTTGGAAATCGCTTATGGAACAATTTATTTACTCTGATTTAAGCTCATTTTATAATTTCTTGTTTATAGTGGCCCTCGTAGGATTGGTGGTTTTTGTAACCCTGTACTATGTGGATGCCGGATATGGTAAAATGCGTTCGGAAAAATGGGGACCGTCCATCAATAATAAGATAGGCTGGTTTTTAATGGAAATGCCTGTCTTTCTAATTGTGCTATATCTGTGGATTATTTCCCCATATACAATTACAAGACATGCGCCGTATTGGGTCTTCTTGCTCATTTTTGAGTTCCACTATTTCCAGCGTTCCTTTATTTTCCCGTTCTTGCTGAAGGGAAAAGGTCAGATGCCGATAATTATAATGCTGTGTTCTGTCATCTGGAACTTGATGAACGGTTATATCCAGGGCTTCTGGTTGTTCCATTTGGCGCCTAAATACTTCCCTGAGATGTATTCTGCTTCTTGGTTGTACGACCCGCGTTTCATCATCGGTACACTCATATTCATTGTCGGTTGGATAATCAATATGCACTCCGACAATGTGATAAGGCATCTGCGCAAGCCGGGTGATACGAATCATTATCTACCTAAGAAAGGTTTGTATAAATACGTTACCAGTGCCAATTATTTAGGTGAAATTACCGAGTGGTTGGGCTTTGCTATCTTGACATGGTCGTTCGCCGGACTGCTGTTCTGGTGGTTCTCGTGCTGCAACCTTGTTCCGCGTGCTAACTCCATCTATCGCAAGTATGAGAAGGAGTTTCCGGACGAGTTTGACCGCAAGAAACTCAAACGTATTATACCTTTTATTTACTAATTGACTATTTACAATTACAGATGACTAATAAATTATTTACCCCATATCAATTGGGTCCTATAACACTGCGGAACAGATTTATTCGTTCCGCAGCTTTTGAGAATATGTGTACGGCCAATACTCCGTCACAGATGTTGCATGATTATCATGTCTCCGTTGCTCATGGTGGAGTGGGGATGACCACAGTCGCTTATTGCGCAGTAGATTTGAGTGGCGTTTCTTTTGACGGACAACTCTATATCCGTCCGGAGGCATTGCCCGGTTTGAAGAAACTTACAGATGCTGTGCATGCTGAAGGAGCCAAAGCCAGTATTCAGCTTGGCCACTGCGGCAATATGACGCATATCAGTACGTGTCATTGCTTGCCTGTTTCCGCTTCCAACGGTTTTAATCTTTATTCGCCGACTATCCACCGCCGTCTCAAAGTGAGTGAGATAAAGGCATTGGTTAAGAAGTTCGGCGAAGCTGTTGATTTCTGCCGCGAAGCAGGATTTGACTGCGTGGAAATTCATGCTGGACATGCTTATCTAATCTCGCAATTCATTAGTCCGCGTACGAACCATCGTCATGACGAATATGGTGGCTCATTTGAGAATCGCGTGCGCTTCCTCAATGAGGTTTTGGACGAAGTGATGGCTCACGCAGGGAAAGATATGGCAGTAGTCGTTAAGACGAACATGTGGGACGATTGTTGGCACGGCTCAGATATTGAAGAAGGTATCAAAGTGGCGAAAGAGATTGCCAAGCACAAAGTGCATGGAATTATTCTTTCTGGTGGTACTGTTAGTCGTTCTCCGATGACGATCTTGCGTGCTGCGATGCCGATTAACACTCTTGCGCACTATATGCCCAGTAAGATGTGGTGGCTCAAAGCTGCGTTGCATATTCCGTTTGTAGGCGCTATCATGACGCCTACGCAGCCGTTTAAAGAACTCTATTTTATGGAGCAGGCTAAACGCTTCCAGGAAGCCATTAAGGACGTGCCGCTCATTTACGTCGGAGGGGTGCAATCCGGCGATAACTGCCAAACGATTATGGACGAGGGATTTGAACTCTTCCAGTTGGCTCACGTGCTGATTAAAGATCCGGACTTCGTCAACCATGTGAAGGAAAATCCGCATTATCACGCAGGTTGTGGACGCTCGAACTACTGCGTAGGTCGTATGTATTCCAAAGATATGAAGTGCCACGAGTGCGTAGAGCGGGATGGCGAAAAGATACCTAACTGCCTCAAACGCGAGATAGTTAAGCTCGAAAAACAAGCCAAAGAAGCAAACGAAAGACAGAAAAAATGTTAGCATTAGTTACTGGTGCGTCAAGTGGAATTGGGTTGCAGTATGCCACGCAACTCGCGCGCGATTATCATACAGACTTACTTCTCGTTTCCAATCAGGAAAAAGAATTGAATCAAGTAGCAAAAGACCTTGCCGCACAATACAACGTCAAGACTATCGCTAAGTATGCAGACCTCAGTAAGCCGGATTCGGCAGAGGAGCTATTTGCTTATTGCAAAGAGAACAAACTCGACGTAGATATCCTTATTAATAACGCAGGCGTGTTCTTCTTCAATCCCTACTGCGAAACGGATATGAAGCGTATTGAGTTGATGCTCAATCTGCATGTAGTTACGGTTGCCAAACTCACCCGTCTCTTTGGCGAAGAAATGGCAAAACGCGAGAAACCTACTTCGGACGAACGTCTGCTTAAACATCGTAAGAGACAAAAAGGCTACATCCTCAATATGTCGTCTATGTCAGCTTGGATGGCGATGCCCGGTATTCAGACCTATAATGCCACTAAGGCCTTTATTTATAACTTCTCCAAGTCTGTTTGGTACGAACTCAAACCAAAGGGCGTTTATGTAACCGTTATGGCTCCAGGAGCTGTTGATACCGCACTATTCGGGTTAGCGCCTAATCTGCGTAAACTGGCTGTGGCGCTGACGGTTAGTATCCGACCGGAGAAACTTGTGAAAAAAGCATTGCGCAAACTCTTCCGCGGCAAGAAAGCTTCCACGCCCGGATTCATCAACTGGCTCTTTACGCCTCTGCTGAAACACACTCCGGACTGGGCACTTTTCTTCGCTCAAAAAAAACTCGCTAAGTACCAGCACTAAGCATAAGTTTAACATAGGATTAACACAGGATTAACACAGGATTACCCTATTCTCATGAAAGTACTGCTCATTAACGGAAGTCCTCGTAAGGAGGGGAATACATATCTGGCGCTGCAAGAGGTAGCAAGCCGGTTGAATAAGAACGGCATCGAGACGGAGATGCTTTCAATTGGTGTCAAACCGGTGCGCGGTTGTATCGCTTGTGGACATTGTCATGAGACGAATACAGGTCATTGCACGTTTGATGATGACTTATGCAACAGGGCAATTGATGCATTGGGTCAAGCGGATGGACTGATAGTGGCTTCGCCGGTTTATTACGGTCAGCCTAATGGTACCTTGGTTTCGCTGATACAACGTATGCTCTATGCGGGTGGTGCGCAAGCGCAGAATAAACCTGTGGCTGTTATTGCGGTATGCCGTCGCGGTGGGGCAACAGCGGCTGTACAGACGATGGCAATGCCGTTCCAACTGCTGAATATGCCGATTGTAACATCGCAGTATTGGAATATTGCATATGGACGGGACAAGGGAGAAATAGAGCAGGATGCAGAAGGATTGCAGACTATGCGCACATTGGCGGACAATATGTCATGGCTGCTGAAGAATATCAACGCTGAGAATGCAGTGCCGGCTCCACAAAGAGAAGCACGACAAGCGACAAATTTCGTGCGGTAACGTACCAAAAATATAGAATATTCAAAAAAAAAGTAACTTTTTTAAGAAAATATTTGTGTATATCAAATAAAAGTAGTACTTTTGCAGCGTGAAATGAGTGAGGGGACCCGAAAGAGGTTCCCTCGCCGTTTAAAGTATAGCGTTTTGCTTTTAGAAAAAGACAACTATGATTACTAAAGAACTGGTAAAAGAATTAGTGGAAAAGTACCTGCAGAATACTGATTATGAGCTGCAGACACTCACTATTGATAAGGAGATGAATATCCTTGTGGAAGTGGATCGATTGGGCGTAGTGGATGTAGAGTTCTGCGGAGCGTTGAACCGTTATTTAGTCGAGCAGCTGGGCGATAAGGACGATTATGCGCTGGAAGTGGGTAGCGTAAGTATCACGGCGCCGTTTATATCTAAGATTCAATACCAAAAGAACCTTGGACATCCGGTAGAAGTGCTGGCGGACGGTAAGAAATACCGCGGTGATTTGGTAAGTGTAGATGAAGAGACTTTCTCTATTGATATGGAAGTAATGGTGGCCAAAGAAGGAGAAAAGCGTAAACACAAGGAACTTGTGACAAAGACCTTCTCCTATGAAGAGGTGACTTATACAAAATACGATTTGAAATTTTAGTGCTTCCGAGTACACAAAAATAGAATACTAATTTATATTTAACAAAATAAAATGGCTAAAAACGAAGAGTCAATCAACTTGATTGACATTTTTAAAGAGTTTAAAGACTTCAAAAACATCGACCGCCAGACGTTTATCAATGTGCTGGAGGACTCATTCCGCAATGTGATTGCAAAAATGTATGGCACAGATGCCAACTACGACGTAATCATCAACCCAGACAAAGGTGACTTGGAAATCTACCGTAACCGTCTGGTGATGGAGGATGGCGACGTGGCTAATCCGGAGACACAGATTGAGCTGAGCGAGGCTCGTCAGATCGATGATGAGGCAGAAATAGGCGATGAGATTACTGATAAAGTAGAGTTCGCATCTTTCGGACGTCGTATGATTCTCAACTTGCGTCAAACACTGGCAAGTAAGATTCTCGAGTTGCAAAAAGAGAACTTGTACCTTAAATATTCCGATATGCTCGGTCAAGTAGTAAGTGGCGAGTTGTATCAGGTTTGGAAGAAAGAGATGTTACTTTTGGACGAAGATGGTAACGAACTCTATCTGCCGAAGCAGAACCAAATTCCAACTGATTTCTACCGCAAGGGAGATACTGTTCGCGCCGTGGTAGTGCAAGTGGAGAATAAAAATCAGAACCCGAAGATTATATTGAGCCGTACAAGCCCGTTGTTCCTGCAACGTCTGTTTGAGCAGGAGGTTCCGGAAGTGCATGATGGTCTAATTGCTATCAAGAACATCGCTCGTATCCCTGGTGAGCGCGCCAAAGTGGCTGTTGAGAGTTTCGACGACCGTATCGATCCCGTGGGCGCGTGCGTAGGTATTAAAGGAGCGCGTATTCACGGTATCGTACGCGAGTTGCGAAATGAGAATATAGACGTAATCAACTATTCATCCAATATCAAACTATATATCCAACGTGCTCTGTCACCGGCGAAGATATCGTCAATGATCGTGAACGAAGAAGAGAAGAAGGCTGATGTTTACCTTAAGCCCGAAGAGGTTAGCCTCGCTATCGGTAAGGGTGGTTTTAACATCAAATTGGCTTCTATGCTGACTGGTTATCAGATTGATGTATATCGTGAAAGCGAAGAGGAAGATGTTGAAGATATCTACTTGGACGAGTTCAACGACGAAATCGATCAATGGGTACTGGATGCCTTCAAGCAGATGGGACTTGACACGGCTAAGGCCGTATTGAGCACTCCGAAGGATGAACTGCTGAAGGGTACTGACCTTGAGGAAGAGACTGTTGACCACGTGCTCGAAGTACTCGCTGCTGAATTTGAAGACGAAAAGTAAATAATACTAAATTGAATCACTATGGCTATTAAACTTATCAAAGCTTGTAAAGAATTAAACATTGGCATGTCCACCGCCATTGAATTCTGTGCAAAGCAGGGTAAGGAAATCGCCGTTGATCCGAATACACGAATTGACGACGACCTCTATCTGCTTCTTGCTAAGGAATTTAACAAGGACATGGCACTAAAATTGGAGGCAGATAAACAGGCCGCATTACGTCAAATGGCAATAAATCCGCAGCAAACTGTTGAGGACAAAAAGCCTGTAATTACTAATCAGCCGAAAGTAGTAGGCAAGATTGACCTTGACGCGGAGAAAAAGGCCAAAGAAGAAGCAAAACGAAAGGCGGCTGAAGAAGCGAAACAGGCAGAAGAAGCCCGTCGAGCTGAAGAACGTCGCCGCGAAATTGAAGAAGCTGCCAAAAAGGAAGAAGAAGCACGTAAGGCTGCTGCCGAAGCCAAACGTATGGCCGAAGAAGAGGCTAAACGCAAAGAACAGGAGAAAAAGACCGAAGTGTTCAAACTGGCGCGGCCTGAAATCAAAAACCAGCCAAAGGTGGTTGGTAAGATTGATTTGAGTGCTATCAATCAGGCTACTCATCCGAGCAAAAAGTCCAAGGAGGAGAAGAAAAAAGAGCGCGAAGAGCGTCAACAGCAGCAACAACAGTTACGCGAACAGAATGCCGAGAAACGTAAACGCGAGCGTATCAAACAAAACAAGGTGGACATCAACGATGCGCGCAACCAGAAAAGTAAAGCTAAAAACAAGAAACCGATTAAGGTTGAGATAGACGACGAAGAAGTACAACGTCAAATTAAAGAGACGCTCAATCGTCTGCAAGCCCAAAAGGGTGGTAAAACAGCTACAAGTAAGCATAAACGTGAACGTCGTGAGTTAGAGCGTGAAAAGATAGCCGAACAAAAAGCAGAGGAACAAGCACAATCCAAAGTGCTGAAACTCACAGAGTTCGTTACGGCCAATGACCTCGCAACGATGATGAACGTTCCTGTCAATAAGGTCATCGGTACCTGTATGATGTTGGGTGTGATGGTTAGTATCAACCAACGTCTGGATGCTGAAACCATTAATCTTGTGGCAGAGGAGTTCGGCTTTACGACCGAGTATGTTTCACAACATGTGGTAGAGGAAATCAACGCCGACGAAGAAGTCAATGAGGCTGACATGGAAGAGCGTTGCCCAATCGTGACTGTGATGGGACACGTTGACCATGGTAAGACATCGTTGCTTGACCATATTCGTAACGCGAATGTGATTGCCGGTGAAGCCGGTGGTATCACGCAGCATATCGGTGCGTATAACGTTCAGCTTAAGAATGGCCGTCATATCACATTCCTCGATACACCAGGTCACGAAGCATTTACGGCTATGCGTGCCCGTGGTGCGAAGGTGACGGATATAGCAATTATCATTGTCGCTGCTGACGATGCAGTCATGCCGCAAACTATTGAGGCTATCAACCATGCGCAGGCTGCCGGTGTGCCGATGATTTTCGCTATCAATAAGTGCGATAAACCGGGCGCTAATCCTGATAAGATAAAGGAACAGCTCAGTAACATGAATATCCTTGTAGAGGACTGGGGTGGTAAATACCAGAGCCAGAATATCTCTGCTAAAAAGGGTGAAGGTGTGTACGAGCTTCTGGAGAAAGTGCTTCTGGAAGCTGATATGCTTGAGCTGAAGGCTAATCCAAAACGTCGTGCCAAAGGTTCGATTATTGAATCTTCATTGGATAAAGGCCGTGGCTATGTGGCAACGGTCTTGGTAAGTGACGGAACGCTCAATATGGGTGATATCGTGCTTGCAGGTACTTATCACGGTAAGATTAAGGCTATGTTCAACGAGCGCGGACAGAAGATTCAGAAAGCCCTTCCGGGTGAGCCGTGCTTGATTTTGGGTCTGAATGGTGCTCCGCAGGCAGGTGATGAGTTCAATGTGCTTACTACTGAGCAGGAAGCGCGTGAGATTGCAAACAAGCGTGAGCAGTTGCAACGTGAGCAATCATTGCGTACGAAGAAACATATCGGTTTGGATGAGATTGGCCGTCGTCTGGCTATTGGTGACTTCAAGGAACTCAATATCATCATCAAGGGTGATGTGGATGGTTCTGTGGAGGCTTTGACAGACTCCCTGATTAAGCTGTCAACTGAGAATATCCAAGTCAACGTTATCCACGGTGGAGTAGGTGCTATCTCTGATAGTGATGTACTGCTTGCTGCTGCTTCAGATGCGGTTATTGTCGGCTTTAATGTACGTCCTACTTCTACGGCACGTAAGATGGCAGATGAACAAGAGGTGGATATCCACATTTATTCCATCATCTACGATGCTATTGAGGAGGTGAAGGCTGCTATGGAAGGTTTGCTATCTCCGGATATCAAGGAGGAAGTCACAGCTACACTCGAAGTGCTGCAGGCTTTCCATATCTCGAAAGTCGGTACTATTGCAGGCTGTATCGTGCGTGAAGGTAAGGTTAAACGCACCAATAAATGCCGCGTCATACGTGACGGTATCGTGATACATACCAGTGAATTAAGCTCACTCAAACATGGTAAGGACGATGTCAAAGAAATGGGTCTTAACCAAGAGTGCGGTCTGAGTATCAAGAACTTCAACGATGTTAAGGAAGGCGATATGATTGAAACCTTCGAACAGATCGAAGTCGCTAAGACACTATAAAAGCTGTGATATAAATAAAAAAGGAACTCAAAGCAGAGTTCCTTTTTTATTCGGTATATTAGTAAACCATAATTCCGTTATACCGATGTCTTTTGATTTAGAGTCGGGCTTTGATGGCTTTGGATTCGGCTTCGTAGCCGGGCTTGTCGAGTAGGGCAAACATGTTCTTCTTATAAGCCTCTACACCCGGTTGGTTGAACGGATTGACTCCCAGCAGGTAACCGCTGATACCACAACCACGCTCGAAGAAATAAATAAGCTCACCCAGATAATACTCGTTCAACTCGGGCAGGATGATTTGCATATTAGGCACACCACCATCCACATGAGCAATCTGCGTACCGAGTTCCGCCATCTTATTAACTTCATCCACACGCTTGCCGGCGAGGAAGTTCAGTCCATCGAGATTCTGGTCATCGTTCGGGAAAATAACCTCGTGGTTGGGCTTGGCAACAGAAATCACCGTTTCCATCAGAATGCGCTCACCTTCTTGGATATATTGTCCCATCGAGTGTAAATCGGTTGTAAAGTCCACCGAAGCAGGGAAAATGCCCTTGTTTTCCTTACCTTCAGACTCTCCGTAGAGCTGTTTCCACCACTCGGATACATAGTGCAGTTTCGGATGGAAATTAACGAGCAACTCTACCTTCTTGCCTTCCTGCTGATAGAGCACATTGCGCGCAGCAGCATAGAGTGCAGCCGGGTTCTGCTCAAAGGGCGTATCGATACCGCATATTTGCATCATACGCTCTGCACCATCAATGAGTTTATAGATATCAAATCCTGCACAAGCAATTGGCAGCAGTCCCACCGGCGAGAGCACAGAAAAACGACCACCTACGTTATCCTCGATAACGAACGTCTTGTAGCCTTCCTGCGTAGCAAGTGTGCGGAGCGCACCACGTTTGGCATCCGTAATGCAGACAATCAACTCCTTGGAAGCTTCTTTTCCTACCTGTTCCTCCAGTTGGGTCTTGAGCAGACGGAAAGCCAAAGCCGGCTCGGTCGTTGTGCCTGACTTAGAGATGGAAACGATACCGAAACGTTTGGCCTTGAGCAAGTTCTGCAGTTCGTATAGATAATCTTCGCCGATATTCTGGCCTGCATAAACGATTTGTTTGCCGCCTTCGAGTTGTGCGAATGATGAGAGTAAAGCTTCGTTTACTGCCTTCGCACCAAGATAACTACCGCCAATACCAATGCAAACGATGATGTCGCATTTGTCGCGGAGAATGTTGGCTGTTGCCTGAATGTCTTCTAACTGCACACGAATATCAGCCGGAAGAGTCACCCAGCCTATGAAGTCATTACCCAGACCGGTGCCATTAACAAGGTCCGACTGAGCCTTTTCCACTTGAGCTTTGAAAGAAGCAACCTTAGCATCCGTGGTCGCTTTGGCGTAAGAGAATTGAATGTCTTTCATATAGATAGTTTAAATGATTATTGTAATTGTTGGGTCAGTTGTTTCACCACAATAGTAGGAGAGTGGTGGTTAAAAAGTATATCGTAGATTGCATCTACGATGGGGAGGTTGCAATGTACTCGCTCGTTGAGCAGGTGAATAGCCTGTGTACCATAATAGCCTTCGGCTACCATCTCCATCTCCATCTGGGCTACTTTGACTGAATAACCCATGCCGATCATCTGACCGAACTGACGGTTACGACTGAACTTGGAATAACAGGTTACAAGCACATCGCCGAGATAACCGCTTGCATTGATGTTTCGATCCTCCTGCTTACCTAATGCATCAGCAAAACGCTGAATCTCCTGAATGGCATTAGAGATAAGTACGGATTGGAAGTTGTCACCATAACGGAGGCTGTGGCACAGACCTGCCGCAATAGCGTAGATGTTCTTCATCACGGATGAGTACTCAAGACCATCTACATCTATGGAAGGCGTCGTACGCACGAAATCCGTGTCGAAGAGTTGCCCTAATTCCTTGGCATAAGTTAAATCGCAGCAGCCTATAGTCAGGTAGGACAAACGCTCCAAAGCAATCTCCTCAGCATGACAGGGACCTGCAATAATAGCCAGTTTGTCCATCGGAACATCGAATTTGTCATGCAGATAGTCCGTTACTAAAACGTTCTCATTGGGAATCATACCCTTGACAGCCGAAATAATAGTTTTGCCTGTGAGTTTGGTTCGAATCTTGTTCAGTGTCTGCAGAACATATGGCGACGGGATAGCCAAAATCAAGATATCTGACGCCTTGATGACGTTGTTGATATTGGCTGAGAAAGTGATTCTGGATGTGTCAAACTTGGCATTAGTCAAGTAACCGGGGTTCTTACCTGTTGCTTGAAACTCGTTAATTGCCAATTGTTTGCGCATATACCAATTGATATGCTCTTGGTTGAGCATCACAATTTTTGCAAGGGCAGTTGCCCAACTACCGCTGCCCAATATCGCAACTCGTTTGTCCATATTATGTGTTATTTAGTTCGTTACTTCCGGTTTCATAGTAGGAAAGAGCAGTACTTCCTGAATAGTGGGTTGGCCTGTCATGAACATAGCCAGACGGTCAATACCGATACCGATACCCGACGTAGGCGGCATGCCGTATTCCAGAGCGCGCATGAAGTCGTAGTCAATAACCATTGCCTCATCGTCTCCTTTGTCCGCCAGTTTCATTTGCTCCACAAAGCGGTTGTACTGGTCTATCGGGTCATTCAGTTCGGAGTAGGCATTTGCCAGCTCCTTACCATTCACCATCAACTCAAAGCGCTCGGTCAGACCGGGTTTGGAGCGGTGCATCTTCGTGAGCGGCGACATCTCCACTGGATAATCAGTGATAAAAGTAGGCTGGATAAACGTGCCCTCGCAAGTCTCACCAAAGATTTCGTCTATGAGTTTACCTTTGCCCATCTTCTCAGTATCCTCTACGCCTATTTTCTTGGCGATAGCGCGAATCTCGTCTTCACTCATGGCAGACAAGTCGTAACCGGTCTTCTCTTTGATTGCGTCCAAAATAGGCAAACGACGATAAGGAGCTTTGAAGTCCACTTCGTGCTCACCGATCTGTACTTTGGTTGTGCCGTTGACTGCAATAGCAATGCGCTCAAGCAGTTTCTCGGTGAACGACATCATCCAGTTGTAGTCCTTATATTGCACGTATAATTCCATGCACGTGAACTCCGGGTTGTGGTTGCGATCCATGCCTTCGTTGCGGAAGTTGCGGCCAATCTCATACACTCCTTCAAAACCGCCTACGATAAGGCGTTTGAGGTATAACTCCGTTGCGATACGCAGATACATATCCACATCGAGTGTGTTATGATGCGTAATAAAAGGACGAGCTGAAGCACCGCCTGCAATCTGCTGTAGAATAGGTGTTTCCACCTCTGTATAGCCTGCCTCGTCGAAGACGCGACGCATGGTGCGCAGGATAGCGGCACGTTTGAGAAAAGTGTCTTTCACGCCCTCATTGACCACGAGGTCCACGTAGCGCTGACGATAGCGCTGTTCAGGGTCGTTAAAGCCGTCATACGCCACGCCGTCCTTGTACTTGACGATAGGCAGCGGCTTGAGCGATTTAGCAAGCACGGTGAGTTTCTTTGCGTGCACGGAAATCTCGCCCATCTGTGTGCGGAAAACAAAGCCTTCAATGCCGATATAGTCGCCGATATCAAGCAGTTTCTTGAAAACGACATTGTACATGTTTTGCTCGATGGTAGTTGGTTGTTCACCTTCAGCGACAGGCGCTTGAATATCATCCCTGCTGACATACACCTGAATACGGCCTTTGGAATCTTGAATTTCAATGAAAGAGGCTTTACCCATGATACGCTTAGACATGAGTCGTCCTGCGATAGAAACGGGCTTACCATCCCATTCTTCAAAATGTTCTTTTATATCGGTAGAATAACCGGTTACTACATATTCATCCGCGGGGTAGGGATTGATACCCATGTCGCGCATAGTCTGCAAACTTTGTCTACGTACTTGCTCTTGTTCTGATAACTCCATTTTAAGTCAAATTTACAATTTTGGCGCAAAAGTAATATAAAAAAATGACATATACAAATTTATTAAATAAAATTGCAAAAAAATAATTATTGTGCATTTTAAATTTGTGTATGTGAAAAAAAAGCAGTACTTTTGCATGTTCATTGTGGAGTTTACTTAAAAATCAATAATATGAATTTATCTGAATTAACGAACAAAATCTATGCTGAAGGCGTAGAGAAAGGCAATCAGGAGGCTCGGCGCATTCTCGATGAAGCGAATATCAAAGCTGCTGAGATTTTAGCTAAAGCCGAGAAAGAGGCTGCTGACACTGTGTCTAAAGCCGAAAAGAAAGCGGCAGAGTTGGATGCACACACCAAAGCCGAATTGAAACTGTACACCGAGCAAGCACTCAATGCCCTTAAAACAGCTGTGGTAGATTTGATCAATGGTGCTGTAGTGAAAGAAAACATCAAAGCCGCTACCGCTGACTCCAAGTTCATGCAATCGGTTATCTTGCAAATGGCTACATCGATGGCCAAGGAGGGCGAAGTGCGCATTGAAGCCAAGGATGCCGAAGCGCTGCGCAAGTACTTTGCTGCCAATGCCAAAGATGCTCTGTCTAATGGTATTAAGATTGAGGAGGTGAAGGGTATGAAGACCGATTTCCAAATCGTCAGCGAGAAAGCCGGATATAAACTGTCGTTCGGCGCCGAAGAGTTTGAAGCCTTCTTCAAAGCATTCTTACGTCCGCAACTGGTCGAACTGCTGTTTTAATGAGTAATTACTAATGATTAATGAATATCTCGCAAAGCGGGACAAATTAATTGTTACATTATGGGTTATGAATATTTGATAGCAGGTCTGCCGGATTTGTCGCTTAATAGTGCTGCTCCCATGTCCGTAGAGGCATTAGAGGCATTGTTAGACGAGACGCTACACGACAAAGACAAGATGCAGCTGAAAAAACTGAAGATGCGTATCCGGCAAGGCGCTTGTGACTTTGTGCTCGATTGGATTGCCTTCAATCGCGACCTGAATAACGTGCTTACTGCAGAGGTATGCCGTAAGCATGGCCTCAAAGCCGAGAAGTACATTATCGGCGAACTGCCTGACGAAGTGGAGCCTGAAGTTAAAGCGGTAAGTAAGATGAACGACCTGTACGAACGTGAACGTCGTATTGATGCCATCCGTTTTGATTGGCTGGAAGAACGCACACGACTGGTGAATTTCTCTCTGGAGAACGTGCTCGCGTATTACTTGATGAACAAAATGCTCAATCGTTGGGCTCCTCTCACTGCAGAAAAAGGCGAAGCCACCTTCCGTGAAATGGTTGCTGATATGAAAAAGGACGTAAGGCTTTAATCGTGCCTTTGCGGCTAAGAAAAAGGTGTAAAATTATAACAATAAGATATGACAACAGGAAAAGTTAAAGGTATCATCGCTAACCTCGTGACTGTAGTAGTCGATGGACCTGTAGCACAAAACGAAATCTGCTATATCTCCGTAGGAGAAACAAAACTAATGGCAGAGGTGATTAAAGTGACCGGCGAAAACGTCTATGTGCAGGTGTTTGAATCCACTCGTGGACTTAAAGTCGGCAATACAGTAGAGTTTGCGGGCCACATGCTCGAAGCAACACTCGGTCCCGGTTTGCTCTCTCGTAACTATGACGGTCTGCAAAACGACCTCGATAAACAAACAGGTGTATTCCTAAAACGTGGTGAGTATAACTTCCCGCTCGACAAAGATAAATTGTGGAAGTTCGAACCTATCGCCAAAGTAGGGGATAAGGTAGAAGCTGCATCATGGTTGGGCGAAGTGGACGAAAACCATCAGCCGCATAAGATTATGGTGCCGTTCGTTTTTGAAGGTACTTATACGGTTAAATCTATTGCGAAGGCGGGTGAATACAAGATTGAAGACCAAATCGCTGTTTTAACCGACACCGAAGGAAAAGACCACGTTGTGACTATGGTTCAGAAATGGCCCATAAAAAAAGCCATCTTGGCGTATCGTGAGAAACCACGTCCATTCAAACTGCTTGAGACCGGTGTGCGTACCATTGATACCGCTAACCCAATCTGCGAGGGTGGAACAGGATTTATTCCGGGTCCATTCGGAACAGGTAAGACCGTGCTCCAACACGCTATCTCCAAACAAGCGGAAGCGGATATCGTAATTATCGCAGCCTGTGGCGAACGTGCCAACGAGGTTGTGGAGACCTTCACCGAGTTCCCTGAACTGGAAGACCCGCATACAGGCCGTAAACTCATGGAGCGTACAATTATCATCGCTAACACATCCAACATGCCGGTTGCATCCCGTGAGGCATCCGTTTATACGTCCATGACCATTGCAGAATACTACCGTTCGATGGGCTTGCGCGTACTGCTGATGGCAGACTCGACTTCCCGTTGGGCACAAGCACTCCGTGAGATGTCTAACCGTATGGAGGAACTGCCGGGACAAGACGCTTTCCCAATGGACCTTTCCTCTATCATCGGCGCTTTCTACGCTCGCGCAGGATATGTTTATTTGAATAACGGCAAGACCGGTTCCGTTACTTTCCTAGGTACCGTATCTCCTGCCGGCGGTAACCTCAAAGAGCCCGTGACCGAAGGTACAAAGAAAGTAGCGCGTTGCTTCTACGCTCTGGAGCAAGCACGCGCCGACCGCAAACGTTATCCGGCTGTCAACCCGATTGATTCATACTCAAAATATATCGAGTACCCTGAGTTCGAAGAGTATATATCCAAACTCATCGACGACAAATGGCTCGGCAAAGTGAACGACATGAAGACCTATCTGCAACGCGGTAAGGATATCCAAGAACAAATCAATATCCTTGGTGACGATGGTGTGCCTGTTGATTATCACGAGGAGTTCTGGAAAGCCGAAGTCATCGACTTCGTTATCCTGCAACAAGACGCGTTCGATAAGATTGATGCTGTTTGTCCGCTGGAGCGTCAACGCTATATGCTTGACCTTGTGATGGATATATGCAAGCACGACTATAATTTTGAGGTATTCACAGACGTAAGCGACTACTTCAAACGCGTAATCAATATGTGCAAACAAATGAACTATAGCGAGTTCCACAGCAAAGACTTTGAAGACTACCGTAAGAAATTGGACGAACTGTTAGCAGAAAAACAAATCGCATAATGAAAAAAATAGCAACCTTAATCAGTGCCGTTGTATTGGCTGTGTCAGGCTTTGCAGCGAATGTATTCCCGACTAAAGTGCCGGTTATTCTGGTGCAATATAAGGATGTACATTTCGCTTCAGGCAATGACAAAACAGCATTTAATAACTTCTTTAATGGCGATTCCTATACATGCAACGGAGCAACAGGTTCGGCGAAGACATGCTTCTCGGACCAATCGTATGGTAAGTTCGTGCCACAATTCGATATCATTGGTCCTGTGACCTTAGTCAATAACCGCTCTTTCTATGACAATAACGATGCGTATGGCGATGATGCGCATGCAGAGGACTTGAACACCAATGGCGATTGCGCTATCGTAACCAAGAGTGGACAAGCGATCTGCAATCAGTGATACTATCGTAGAGAAACAAATGGATAATAATTGGCGCTAAGTGCTGATAGAATGACAGTTATATATCATCCTTGATGGTGAGACGTACAACGTTATCGGTCGCAGACTGCGCTAATATATAATAAGGAATAACATAAAAACAAAATATTGCAATGGCTAACGCATTTCAAAAGATTTACACACAAATCACAGCTATCACCAAGGCAACATGCTCGTTACGCGCTGAAGGAGTGGGTAACGACGAACTGGCCGTGGTGAATGGCAAGTTGGCTCAGGTGGTTAAGATCCTGGGAGACCAAGTGACTCTTCAAGTGTTCCAAGGCACAGAAGGAATTCCAACCAATGCTGAGGTTGTGTTCCTTGGCAAAGCACCATCATTAAAGGTTTCAGACCAACTATCCGGTCGTTTCTTCAACGCATACGGAGACCCAATCGACGGTGGACCAGCTATTGAAGGTAAAGAAGTAGAGATTGGCGGTCCTTCCGTTAATCCGGTACGTCGTAAACAACCTTCAGAATTGATTGCAACTGGGATAGCTGGTATTGACTTGAATAACACACTAGTGTCTGGGCAAAAGATTCCATTCTTTGCAGACCCGGATCAGCCTTATAACCAAGTGATGGCTAATGTGGCTCTCCGCGCACAGGTAGATAAAATTGTCCTTGGAGGTATGGGTTTGACTAATGATGACTACCTCTATTTCAAGAATGTATTTACCAATGCGGGACTATTAGACCGTATCGTTTCATTCGTCAATACGACCGAGAATCCTGCCGTAGAGCGTCTACTTATTCCTGATATGGCTCTTACGGCTGCTGAGTATTTTGCTGTAGAGAAGCGTGAGAAAGTGCTTGTTCTGCTGACGGATATGACTCTATACGCCGACGCACTGGCTATCGTAAGTAACCGTATGGACCAGATTCCTTCCAAGGACTCTATGCCTGGTTCACTCTATTCCGATTTAGCTAAGATCTACGAGAAAGCCGTTCAGTTCCCAGAGGAAGCAGGAGGCGGTTCTATTACTATAATCGCTGTAACGACATTGTCTGGTGGTGACATCACGCACGCTATCCCTGATAATACAGGTTATATCACAGAAGGTCAGTTGTACCTCCGTCGTGACTCGGATATTGGTAAAGTCATCGTGGATCCGTTCCGCTCTTTATCTCGTCTGAAACAATTAGTTGCTGGTAAAAAGACTCGCGAAGATCATCCTCAGGTCATGAATGCCGCCGTTCGTTTGTATGCAGATGCTGCAAACGCCAAGACGAAACTCGAGAATGGTTTTGACTTGACCGACTACGACGAGCGTTGCCTAAAGTTCGCCAAGGAGTACTCCAACGATATTCTCGCTATTGATGTCAATATCAATACGACCGAGATGCTTGATATAGCATGGGGACTGTTTGCTAAGTACTTCAAACCAGAAGAGGTGAATATTAAACAGGCTCTAGTTGATAAATACTGGGCAAAATAAATCGTACATTAGTAAAATTGTATGGCTATTACTTATCAATTTAATAAAACATCGTTGCAGGGACTGGAGAAGAACCTGAAGATGCGCCAACGTACGCTTCCGACGCTCCAAAGTAAAGAATCCGCCCTCCGCCTTGAAGTAAAAAAGGCTAAGGATGAGATTAAAGAATTGGATGATGAGGTGAATAGACGCATTAAGGCATACGACCAGATGATTGCGCTATGGGGGGAATTCGATACATCCCTTATTCATGTGGACGATGTACGCATGTCTATCAAAAAGATAGCCGGCGTACGTGTACCTGTACTGGATGAGGTTGTTTATACCACCAAGGCGTTCTCTATCTACGATTCTCCTAAATGGTTCTACGATGGTTTCGAGCAACTGAAAGCAATAGCTGACGTAGGAATTAGACAAGAATTTGTTCGCCGTAAAGTGGATTTGCTTGAGTATGCACGCAAAAAGACTACACAGAAAGTAAACCTATTTGAAAAAGTGCAAATTCCAGGCTATCAAGACGCTATCCGTAAGATTAAACGCTTTATGGAAGATGAGGAAAACCTGTCTAAGTCATCACAGAAAATTGTGAAAGCGAAACGTCAGCGTGAAGCTGATTTGTCAGAACAAGAAAGAAAGGAGGCTGCTGTATGATTACGAAAATGAAGAAATACACTTTTTTGGTGTTTTATCGTGATTATGAGGCCTTCCTGACAGAATTGCGCGAAGAGGGAGTTGTACACGTAACTCAGAAAGCTGCCGGATTGGCTGAGGATGCCGATTTGCAATCGCTAATTACGCGACGTGCAGAATTGACGCATGTACTTAAACAAGGAGCTCCGGATCAATTGTTCCAGGAACAAGCAGATTTGGAACAACGTATCGCTGCTATAAAGAAAGAGCAAGCACGCGTAGCTGTCTGGGGCGATTTCTCGTCTAAAATAGTTGCACAATTGGCAGAATCTGGTTATGTGCTTCATTATTATACATGCCCAAAGGCTAAGTATGAGGCAGAGTGGGGCATTCAGTTGACGGAGAAAAGTGGTACAATCTATTTTGTAACCGTTGGCGATAACTCCATGGTAACAGAAGATGCCACAGAAGTACTTCTTGAAAAGTCTGTGACTGAGTTACAAGCTGATATAGATGCACTTAATGGTCTACTCGTAGCAGCAAAGGCACGTATTAGTGCATGGCTGATGGCTAATAAAGAGACGTATGAGAAGGAACTCGAAGAAGTGGGGCAACAGATTGATTGGAAGCAAGTTACACTCAATACTGAAAGTAGCGCAGACGGCGCTTTGTGCGTACTGGAAGGCTTCTGTCCGGAAGAGAACTGTGCCCAATTGGATGAGCGATTGAATGCGTTTTCTGCTGCATTATACTATGAAACGGAAGACCCTGTTGAAGGCGATGCTACTCCAATCAAGTTGTATAATAACTGGTTTACGCGGTTATTTGAACCGCTTACGGGAATGTACGGCTGGCCTAATTACGGAGAGTTTGACCCGACTCCAATCCTTGCACCGTTCTATTTGCTTTTCTTCTCAATGTGTATGGGCGACGCAGGTTATGGTATATTGCTCATAATAATTGGTCTGCTAATTCATTGTAACAAGTTGAAAATCAGCATGTTTGAAGGGCTTGGACCTATCATTACCACGTTAGGAGTTGGAACGTTAGTGGTCGGTTTCTTCCTTGGAACAGCTTTTGGTATGGACTTGAGTGTACTTTTCCCAAATATTGATTATCTCTTCTTTAATGGTAAAGTGGTAACGGAAGGTGGTTTACGCTATATGTCTAAAGCTGCTTATGCTGCTTCTGGAATAGAAGGCGGTTATGATGTAGCGATGGTACTTGCTTTGTTAATAGGTATCTTTCACATCTGCTTGGCAATGGTTGTAAAAGCGCTATGCTATACCAAACGTTTCGGTTTCCGCGCTCAACTCGGCACATGGGGCTGGACATTGCTAATTGTCGGTGGAATCGCTGCTTTTGTCATCTGTTTGGCATTATCGGTACCAATGGATGTAACAAAGATTGTTCTCATCACAATAGCAGCAATTTCGGCTATGGGTATTTATTTATTCAATACTCCGGGGCGTAATCCATTGCTCAATATTGGTTCCGGTTTATGGGATACGTATAATATGGCGACAGGTATTTTAGGCGATACGTTGTCGTACATTCGTCTCTATGCACTTGGCTTGGCAGGAGGCATGCTTGGTGGCGCATTTAATAACCTAGGACTGATGATTATGGGAGGTTCAACTGCCGGAGCAACGTGGCAATGGCTACCGTTTATCTTGATTTTAATAGTCGGCCATATTCTTAACCTTGCAATGTCAGCATTGGGAGCATTCGTTCACCCGTTACGTCTGACTTTCGTTGAGTATTTCAAGAACTCCGGATATGAAGGCAAGGGAACGTTATATAGCCCGTTTAAGAAATAAAGTAACTAAACAAATTAAAATAATAGTATTATGGAATTTTTAGGATTTCTCGGTTGGGGTCTAATGCTAGGTCTCGCCGGAATTGGTTCAGCTTACGGAACCACAATCGCAGCAAACGCAGCAGAAGGTGCGTTAAAGAAGAACAAAGAGAAGAGCTCAAGCTACATGATTTTGTCCGCTTTGCCGGCAACTCAAGGTCTATATGGCTTTGTAGCATTCCTTATGTGGGATAAAGCTGCTATTGCAGCCAGTCCAGCTCTGTATTTTGGCGTCGGTATTGCAGTAGGTCTGACCTGCTTATTCTCCGCCATTCGTCAAGGTATGGTTTGCGCAAATGGTATTGCCGGAATTGCATCCGGTCATGATGTTCAAACGAATACCATGATTTATGCAGCTCTGCCGGAGTTCTATGCTATCTTGGCACTCGTTGGTGCTCTTATGGTATAAAACTCTTAGGGAAATAATTCGCTTAGAAACAAATGACAATAGAGTGGGGCATAAAACCTCACTCTATTGCGTATCGAACAGTATTGGACAGTATCGGATAGCATTGATAACGACAGTCGAACGACGGTGGAACGATGGTCGAACGACAGTCAATCGAAAAAAAAACGCAATTCATGCGAGGGTGAAACATCGGTCATACGTAATTGTAACGTAATCACATAAGGATCATATAATCGAAGGCCTTTAAAAGATGGTTTTTAACACGCCATTCGCACCTAACTATTTATCCCTCTTTGTGTTAGAAGAGTGGGGCATATTTTTTTGCAATTGTAATGTCAAAATAATAAATTATTTTTTTTTGTAAAAAAGTTTGTGTATATGATTTTTTTGTTGTAATTTTGCACCCAAATTGAGTAATATCGGTATGAAAGCATTTGTATTTCCTGGACAGGGTGCCCAGTTTACGGGTATGGGCAAAGATTTATACGAATCGTATCCATTAGCAAAAGAGTTGTGTGAGCAGGCGAATGAGATTCTAGGTTTTCGACTCACGGACATTATGTTCGAGGGCACGGCTGATGACTTGAAACAGACTCGCGTTACACAACCCGCTGTATTCATACACTCTGTTATCGCCAGTCAAGTGATGACTATTCAGCAGCCTGATATGGTTGCGGGACATAGTCTTGGTGAATACTCAGCTTTGGTAGCTTGCGGATGTCTAACTTTTGGTGATGCGTTGAAGTTAGTGTCCGCACGTGCCCAAGCAATGCAGAAAGCCTGCGAGAAACAGGAATCAACGATGGCTGCTGTGCTTGGACTTGAGGACGCAAAAGTAGATGAACTCTGTCAGCAAATCACCGATGACATTGTAGTAGCAGCTAATTTCAATTGCCCCGGACAAGTGGTTATCTCAGGAACAAAAAGTGGTATAGAGCGTGCTTGCGAACTGATGAAAGCAAATGGTGCCCGTCGTGCATTGCCTTTACAAGTGGGTGGAGCATTTCATTCTCCATTGATGCAGCCGGCTGCAGAAGAATTGCAGGAGGCAATACTGGCAACAGATTTTAAGAAACCATTCTGTCCAATTTATCAGAACGTGAACGCATATCCACAGACTAGTCCGGAGCAGATACGTCAGAACTTGCTTCTGCAACTGACAGCACCAGTGCGCTGGACACAGACGATTCGCAACATGATTGTTGATGGTGCGAACGAATTCTACGAGTTCGGGCCAGGAGATGTGCTGAAAAATCTTATCAAGAAAATCGATTCAACCGTTTCGATAGGATAATTTCTTATTTTGTAATTTGTCATTGAGGCTTTATGTATAGAACAGTTACTTGTGGCGAGTTGAGACTCGCAGATGTTGGAAAAATAGTGACCCTTGCAGGATGGGTGCAACGTATTCGTAAAATGGGCGGAATGACCTTTATTGACCTGCGTGACCGTTATGGTATCACCCAATTGGCCTTTAATCAAGGCACAGAGGCATTTGAGAAAGCTAATGGATTGGGTAGGGAGTATGTACTCCAAGTTATCGGTAAAGTGATTGAGCGTCAATCGAAAAATGCACAACTGCCGACAGGAGAAATAGAGATTGAGGTACAGACATTGAATATTCTCAACCCAGCTCTCACACCACCATTCACTATTGAAGACGATACCGACGGAGGTGACGACCTTCGTATGAAATACCGCTATCTGGACCTTCGTCGTCCGTGCGTGCGCAAAAATCTTGAACTACGCCACAAAATGGCGTTTGAAGTGCGCCGTTATCTGGATAGCCAAGGCTTCCTGGAGGTAGAGACACCGGTGCTTGTTAACTCCACGCCAGAAGGTGCACGTGACTTTGTTGTTCCGAGCCGTATGAATCCTGGACAATTCTATGCACTTCCACAATCACCACAGACGCTCAAGCAACTGCTAATGGTTAGTGGTTTTGACCGTTACTTTCAGATAGTGAAGTGCTTCCGTGATGAAGATTTACGTGCCGATCGTCAGCCGGAATTCACACAGATAGACTGCGAGATGTCGTTTGTTGAGCAGGAAGATATTCTCAATATGTTCGAAGGTCTATCAAGACATTTGTTTAAGAGCATTCTTAATATTGACCTGCCAAAGTTGCCACGTATGACATGGGCAGATGCCATGAAATACTATGGTAGCGATAAACCCGATACACGCTTTGATATGAAGTTTGTAGAGCTGCACGATATTTTCCATGCTGCAGAGGAGAAAAAAAGAGCAGAAGAGCGTTTTGATGTATTTGCCAATGCTATATATATCGGAGGTATTTGCGCGAAAGGTTGCGCTTCATATACCCGCAAGCAGTTAGACCAACTAACCGAATATGTACGCCGACCGCAAATAGGCGCTAAAGGCCTTGTTTATGCAAGGGTAGAGGAGGATGGATCAGTGAAATCCAGCATTGATAAATTTTATGGTCAAGATATACTTCAGGCTGTAGCACGCGAGATGGACGCTGAAAAGGGCGACTTACTCCTGATTTTGAGCGGTGAAGATGTGCTCAAAACCCGCAAACAACTGTCCGAACTACGCTTGGAAATGGGGCGTCAACTTGGTTTACGTGACCCGAAGAAGTTTAGTTGTCTTTGGGTTATAGATTTCCCAATGTACGAGTGGTCGGACGAAGAACAACGCCTTATGGCTATGCATCATCCGTTTACAAGCCCGAAACCTGAAGATATTCCGCTTCTAGACAGTGACCCGGCGTCTGTTCGAGCTAACGCATACGATATGGTCATTAATGGCGTTGAAGTTGGCGGTGGTTCAATTCGTATCCACGACGCACAACTTCAAGAGAAAATATTTGAGATTCTTGGTTTCACGCCTGAACAAGCACAAGCTAAGTTCGGTTTCCTGATGAACGCCTTTAAGTATGGTGCGCCACCTCACGGAGGTTTGGCTTATGGTCTAGACCGTTTCGTCAGTCTGTTTGCCGGATTGGATAGTATTCGTGATTGTATTGCATTCCCGAAGAATAACCAGGGACGTGATGTCATGCTTGGCGCACCTGGACCTGTTGATCAAATTCAATTGGATGAACTACAGTTACATATCCGCAATTAATGATGGAGTCTTTGTTATATGTGGAATTGAATCTAATTACGATTATGTAAAATAACGCATATAGTTGATGTATTATAATTATTTAGAAGACGATATTGAAGATCAAAGTTTAACGCATGAAATCATTCACCTATTCGAGGGAGATGATGTTGCTCATGAATCTATTCCAAAGACAGGAGATGTCTTAGGTGTATTGCCATTAAAGAATATGGTTCTTTTCCCCGGAGTACTTCTTTCGGTGATGATTACTCGGCCTCGTTCGCGTAAACTTGTAGAAGATGCGTTTAAGAAAGAACAACGCATTGCTGTGCTATGTCAGAAAGAAAGCAAGACAGAAGAACCTAAGAGTGATGATCTCTATCCAATGGGTACGTCTGCACGTATTTTGCGTATTCTTAATATGTCTGATAAAAGTATCGGCGTTATTTTAGAGGGATTTGATCGAATCGCTGTAGACGAGTTCATTACTGACAAGAACTCAATTAAGGCCAAAATACGCATTGTTCCTGAGGTATTCCCAAAGCGTAGTGACAAGGAATTCCTTGCTATTGCATCTAATATTAAGGAACAAGCCCTAAAGATATTGAGTGAGTCTGATTCAGTGACGCAAGATGCTACTATGACCCTACGCAGTATCGATAATCCACCTACTCTAGTTAATTATATATGCGTAAATTTCGGTATGCGTAATGCTGACAAGCAAGAGTTATTAGGTGCCGAATCTATTAAGGAACGCGCTATCAGTCTGTTGTCTATCCTGAATAAGGAAGTGCAAATGATTGATATGAAGAAAGATATAGAGACCAAGACGCGCAAAGATATCGATAAAGATCAACGTGAATATTTTCTTCACCATCAGTTGGAGACGATTCAAAAAGAGTTGGGTGATACTGGTGCGCAAGTAGCAAATGAATATAAAGAGCGTGCCAAGGATAAGCATTGGTCAGATGCAGTTAAAACAGTGTTTGACAAGGAGTTAAATAAACTACAGCGTACCCCATCCCATTCCCCTGATTATTCTATTCTACAGAATTTTATTGAAATAATGCTTGACCTTCCGTGGAACGAATATTCGGAGGATAATTTCGATATGCATCATGCAAAGGATGTGCTCGAGCGTGACCATTTCGGAATGGAGAAGGTGAAAGAGCGTGTGATTGAGTATTTGGCTGTTTTGCACCAAGTTATGTTGCTTAAGCAACGTAGCAAATCTCGTACCTCTAATGATTTTAAAGCCCCTATCCTATGCCTCTATGGTCCTCCAGGTGTGGGAAAAACGAGCCTCGGAAAATCCATTGCTGAAGCGCTCGGGCGCAAATACGCGCGAATTTCATTAGGCGGTTTGCATGACGAAGCAGAGATTCGTGGCCATCGCAAAACCTACATAGGCGCAATGCCGGGGCGTATCATAGAGAACTTGCGGAAAGTTAAGACCTCTAATCCTGTCTTTGTGCTCGATGAAATCGACAAAATCGGTGCCGATTACAAAGGAGATCCTACTTCTGCCTTGTTAGAAGTACTTGACCCGGAACAGAATAATACATTCCACGACAACTACTTAGATGTGGATTTTGACTTGAGTAAAGTGCTTTTTATTGCCACAGCTAATACTCTTGAAACGATTCCTCGCCCCCTGCTCGATCGCATGGAACTAATAGAGATGAGTGGTTATTCAATAGAGGAAAAAGAAGAGATCGCTAAGCGGCATATCATACCAAAAGAACTTGATAACCACGGACTTAAAGCTTCGCAATTGCGCTTTAAGAAAGAGATACTCGGTCAGATTATTGATGGTTATACCCGCGAATCGGGTGTGCGCTCGTTGGAGCGTCAATTGGCAACTATATGCCGCAAAGTAGTGACAAAGTTGGCTTTAAATGAGGAATATAACCAATCTGTTACAAAAGAAGATGTGGAAACTTACCTCGGTAAACCGCGTTTCACTCGTGACATGTGGGAAACAAATAAGTATATCGGCGTAGTGACAGGTTTAGCATGGACGCAAGTAGGTGGTGACATTCTCTTTATAGAGACATCCCTTTCGCCATCCAAGACCCCTACCCTGACGATGACAGGTAACTTAGGCGATATAATGAAGGAAAGTGCAACAATTGCACTCGGTTATATCAAGGCACATGCAAATCAATTAGGCATCAAACGAAAGGATATTGATACGCTTTCTGTGCACGTACATGTCCCTGAAGGTGCAACGCCTAAGGACGGTCCAAGTGCTGGAATAACGATTACAACCGCCCTCGTAAGTGCTTTTACCAAACGTAAAGTGCGGCCTCGTATAGCGATGACAGGTGAGATGACGCTGCGCGGTAAGGTACTGCCTATTGGTGGGGTAAAAGAAAAGCTGTTAGCAGCTAAACGTGCTGGAATAACAGACATCGTTATGTGTCAGGACAATCAAAAAGATGTAGACGAGATACCAGCTGTGTACCTCAAAGGACTGAAATTCCACTATGTAAAAGATATACATGAAGTTTTAGACTTCGCTCTACTGAAATAAACAAAGTATCAACATATTAAAACAGTATTATCATGAAACCAAGTCACATTGAACATCTTGGAATTGCCGTTACGAGCATTGAAGAGGCTATGCCTTTCTTTGAGTTCCTTACCGGCAGTAAATGCTACTCTATAGAAGAGGTAGCTGACCAAAAAGTACGTACCGCCTTCTTCAAAGTGGGCGAAGTTAAAATTGAACTCCTTGAGCCTACATGCCCTGAATCCACAATTGCTAAGTTCATCGAGAAAAACGGTGGCCGTGGTGGTGTGCATCACGTTGCTTTCAACGTAGAAAACGTAGCAGACGCACTCGCTGAAGCACAAGCTGCAGGTATCCAACTTATCGACCAAGCTCCGCGCAAAGGTGCTGAGAACCTGATGATTGCTTTCTTACACCCGAAGAGCACCAAAGGCGTGCTGACCGAGATTTGTCAACAACCGAAGTAACGTCTAGAGTTTAAAGTTAAAACGTATAGAGTTAAAAGATATGAGTAACGTAAAATTAGAAAGACTCGTAGCAAACCGTGAAAAAGCATACGCTGGTGGCGGTGAAGCAGCTGTGGAGAAACACCATGCAAAAGGTAGCTATACTTGCCGTGAACGTATTAATATGCTGCTTGACGAAGGTTCGTTCGAGGAGATTAACATGTTCTTGACCCATCGTTGCCATGACTTCGGAATGGAGAACAAAGTTTTCCTTGGCGATGGCGTTGCCGTTGGTTCGGGTACGATTGATGGCCGTCTGGTATTCGTTTTCGCACAAGATGCAACCGTTATCGGTGGTTCGCTGAGCGAAACGATGGCTCTCAAAATCTGTAACGTGATGGATCAGGCGATGAAACTTGGTGCGCCTATTATCGGTCTCAATGACTCAGGTGGTGCCCGTATTCAAGAAGGTGCTTGCGCGCTAGCAGGATATGCTGAGATTTTCGAACGTAACATCCTTGCATCGGGTGTCGTACCGCAAATATCTGTTATCTTTGGTCCGTGTGCTGGTGGTGCTGTGTACAGCCCTGCCCTAACCGATTTCATTATGATGACGGAGCAAAATAGTTATATGTTCATTACCGGTCCGAAAGTAGTTAAATCCGTTACCGGTGAAGATGTAACAGTAGAGCAACTCGGTGGTGCTAAAGTGCATGCAACAAAATCCGGTGTAACCCATTTTGTTGCTGCTACCGAAGAAGAAGCTATCGCTCAAGTACGCCGCCTTGTGTCCTTTATTCCGCAGAACAATATGGAAGAGGCTCCACTGATGGAGTGCAACGACGATCCAATGCGTATTGAGGATGCTCTCAATGAACTTGTTCCTGATGATCCGAACAAGCCGTACGACATGCACGAGATTATCAATCTTATCGTTGATAATGGCGATTTCATGGAAGTGCACAAAGACTATGCTAAGAACGTCATCTGTGGTTTTGCCCGCTTCAATGGTCGTTCAACTGGTATCATTGCTAACCAACCAAGTTGGCTTGCAGGTGTGTTAGACTGTGACGCAAGCCGTAAGGCAGCCCGTTTCGTACGTTTCTGCGATGCATTCAATATCCAAATTCTCACCCTCGTTGATGTTCCTGGCTTCCTCTGCGGTACAGGTCAAGAGTATGCAGGCATTATCGATCATGGAGCAAAACTGATGTTTGCATACGGCGAAGCTACTGTTCCAAAGGTAACCGTGACTATTCGCAAGTCCTATGGCGGTTCACATATTGTTATGTCCTGCAAACAATTGCGTGGCGACATGTGCTATGCTTGGCCGAATGCCGAGATTGCAGTGATGGGTGCAAGTGGCGCTGTAGGTGTACTTCAAGCAAAGGCTTTGAAGGCTATTGAAGACCCTGAAGAAAAGAAGAAATTCATCGCTGAGAAAGAGGCTGAATACAAAGAACTCTTTGCAAGTCCCTATCAGGCTGCTAACCGCGGATATATCGACGACGTGATCGAGCCACGCACCACCCGTGCCCGCATCGTTAACGCGTTTGAGAAACTGCAGACCAAGCGCCTGAACAATCCGGTGAAGAAACACTCTAATATTCCGTTGTAATATGATACTTTTGGACGTTACAAGCCAAACATGGTTCATTACCGGTATGGGCTTCGGAATGGTGCTACTCTTGCTTTTTGTCTTCGTGTATATCATGAAGTTGATGGGCTGGATAATGCAACCTCGTAAGAAAAATGTCCCGGAGCAAGCACAAACACAGGTGGTTACACCTGCCGAAAATGCAGATGACGCTACCAAAGTCGCTATCGCATTTACGCTCCAACAGTACTATTACGGGGTGCATGATTTGGTGGAGACACACCTCACCGTAAAACATCACACCACTGCGTGGAACATTGTCGCAACTGAAAATAATTAATTACAATACAATGAAAGAATTTCAATTCAAAATTGACGGTAAAGAATATAAAACTTCCGTCACCGAACTCGAAGGCGGTATTACTGAGGTAACCGTTAACGGAAAAGCATACAAAGTGGAAATGGAAGCACCTACTAAAGCCGCTCCTAAAGCTGCTGCTCCAAAGGCTGCTGCCGCTGCACCCGCTGCTCCGAAAACTACTGTTGAAGCTCCTGCAGGAGGCAAGAAAGTTGTTTCTCCGCTGCCAGGTTCAATTATCAAAGTGCTCGTAGCTGAAGGACAAGCAGTGAAGAAAGGTGATACCCTGCTCACTCTTGAATCTATGAAGATGGAGAATACTGTTGCTGCGGAATGCGACGGTACCGTTACTAAAGTGGCTGTTACTGCTGGTCAAACAGTAATGCAGGATGACCTGCTCGTTGTTATAGGCTAAAAACACTGAACTATGGAAGACGTACTTGCCTTCTTCTCCTCGATGGGATTCATGAACATCAGCTGGCAACAAGGTGTTATGTTGCTGCTATCGTTCTTCCTCCTATTCTTGGCGATTAAAAAACAATATGAGCCACTCCTCCTGCTTCCAATAGCATTTGGAATGCTGCTTACTAACCTTCCCGGAGCAGACATGTTCCACGAAGAGTTATGGGCGTCTTTCCTGCAACCGATGCTCGAAGATGGTGTTACGCCTAATCCGGCTTACCATAGTTATGGCGCTATACTTAAAAATGCCGGGCTCTTAGACGTAATGTACATCGGAGTAAAGGCCGGATTGTACCCGTGTCTTATCTTCATTGGAGTTGGCGCTATGACTGACTTCGGTCCTCTTATTGCGAACCCCAAGAGCTTCATTTTAGGAGCTGCCGCACAAGTTGGTATCTTTATTACCTTCTTATGTGCAAATATCTGGTTTACTCCGGCGGAAGCTGGTAGTATAGGAATCATAGGTGGTGCCGATGGCCCTACATCTATTTTCCTTACTTCAAAACTTGCTCCGCATTTGTTAGGTCCAATTGCTATTGCAGCATATTCCTATATGGCTCTTGTTCCTGTTATTCAGCCGCCTATTATGCGATTGTTAACTACGGAGAAAGAGCGTAAAATTAAGATGAAACAACTGCGTACCGTTTCCAAGACTGAAAAGATAATCTTCCCGATTATCATTACAACTATCGTAGCACTTGTCTTACCTGATGCAGCACCGCTTATTGGTTGTCTGATGTTGGGTAACTTGATGAAAGAGTGCGGCGTGGTAGACCGTCTATCCAAAACGGCTCAAAACGAGTTGATGAATATCGTCGTTATTTTCCTCGGCTTATCAGTCGGCGCAACAGCAACCGGAGCTACATTCCTAACTGTCAAGACGTTACTCATTCTTGCAATGGGTATTATAGCTTTCTCGATGGGAACAGCCGGTGGTGTGTTGCTTGCTAAGTTTATGAACCTTTTCTCAAAAGAGAAAATCAATCCGCTTATCGGTTCTGCAGGTGTATCTGCAGTTCCTATGGCTGCACGCGTTAGTCAGGCGGAAGGACAGAAAGCAGATCCTTCCAACTTTCTACTCATGCATGCTATGGGGCCGAACGTAGCAGGTGTAATCGGTTCCGCTGTAGCCGCAGGTATACTATTAACGTTCTTGGGTTAACCCGCTAATCGTTAGTTATTACTTAGATATTCGTTAGATATTAAGCACATCCTATGCAGATTGTATCAACTAATGAAGAGTGATGTTACTATAGCGCTTTTGTGCGCCATTACTTGTGGAACAGCACAGGTAATGGCGCAGGAAAACGCATATGAAGACTCTCTCCTAAATCAGTTTACAATACAAGAAGTTCAGGTTACAGCAAACATTCATAATGAACCCGTCGTCCCGGTTCAACGGTTGGAAGGAGAAAGATTAACTACCCTATCCACACATAGCGTAGCTGATGCAATCCGATATTTCTCCGGCGTTCAGATTAAGGACTACGGTGGCGTAGGAGGTGTGAAAACAGTGGATATGCGTTCCATGGGGTCGAATCACTTGGGCGTCTTCTATGACGGTATTGAGATAGGGAACGCGCAAAATGGTATTGTCGATTTAGGGAAGTTCTCAGCGGAGAACTTGGAGGAAGTGGCTCTGTATAACGGACAAAAAAGCGAGATTTTTCAATCAGCCAAAGATTTCGGTTCTGCAGGTACACTCTACTTACGAACTCGACGACCTAAGTTTTTAGACGGCAAGAATTACCACATCGTTGCCACGATGAAAGCAGGCACGTTCGGTTTGGCTAATCCAAGTCTGCTTTACGAGCAGAAAATAACGGAAACCATACATTTGTCTGCCAACGCCGAATATACCTATGCAAACGGCCGGTATCATTTCAATATCCACCGCGTTTATCCAAACGGAACAGTTGCCTGGGATACAACAGGAATACGGCAAAACGGCGACATACAGGCTTTCCGCGCAGAGGCAGGATTATTTGGTTACCTACCAGATGGTAAGTGGCATGTAAAAGGCTATTACTATCAATCCGAACGCGGTATTCCGCGTGCTATTGTGCGTAATGTGTGGACTAGTGACCAACGTCAATGGGACAGAAACGCCTTTGTGCAAGGTAATTTTACTAAAACGATCTTTGAAAAAATTGACTTTAGCGTATCAGCCAAATACTCGAATGACTATATGCGCTACCTTAATCCAGATACAACTTTGTTGTATATAGACAATCATTTTCTTCAGCAAGAAATCTATATAAGTATAGCAAATAGGTATAGCGTATTCAAATGGTGGGATTTGTCGCTTAGTGGAGATTATCAACTCAACTGGCTTTATTCCAACATGGCAGGATTTGTGCAGCCGTTGCGCCATACCGGATATCTTGCACTTGCTACCGACTTTCATTACAAATGGATTCGTGCCCAAGCAAGCGTGTTAGGTACGTTTATAAAGGACATTACGGATACTTATACATCTGATACAAAATATAATTTTACACCCGCGGTATTCCTTAACTATCAGCCCCTACTCCACGAACAACTGTACTTCCGCGCGTTCTATAAACAAACCTATCGTATGCCGACATTTAATGACCTGTATTATACGGATATAGGTAATATCAATCTCAATCCGGAGAAAGCTACGCAATATGACGGAGGTATCGAATATACCAAGCGGCTGAGTACAGTGAGTGACGCCTTAAAATATATACAATTTCGCATTAAAGCAGATGGATATTTCAATCAAATTCACGACAAGATAGTCGCCGTTCCAAAAGGCAATAGTCAGTATCGGTGGATGATGATGAATATTGGTTATGTGGAGATTCGAGGTTGCGATATCAATGCGGGTCTGAATTTTGACTTCAGTCATGATGTGCACTGGTCAATCGCAGGAACTTATACTTTCCAAAAAGCACAAGACTTTACGAACGCTAAAGATACAATTACGTATGGTGGGCAAATCAGCTATATCCCTTGGCACTCTTGTTCGGCAACGAGCAATCTGTCATGGAGAGGCTGGACCCTCAACTACTCTTTTATCTATGTCGGAGAGCGGTATCACAATTCCGCCAATATTCCGGCAAACCATGAACAACCGTGGTATACCCACGATTTAAGCATCAATAAGTTGTTTAATTTCAACGGGTGGAAAATGAGTGCAGGAATTGAAATCAACAACTTACTTAATCAGCAATATGCTGTAATTCTAAATTACCCCATGCCGGGTATAAACGGCAAAGCAATTTTGAAATTTATAATATAAATAATATTTATGGAAACATTTATCACCAAACGAAACGGCAAGAAAGAGGTGTTTGCCGTTGACAAAATCAAGAACGCTATCTCTAAGGCGTTTATTGCAGCCGGTACATTCGCTACGGAAGATACCCTGACCACTATTCTCTCACGTCTGCGTATCTACAATGGAATCGGTGTGGAGGACATCCAGAACCAAGTTGAAGTAGCTCTGATGGCTGAAAAATACTATCAGGTTGCGAAACTCTACATGCTCTATCGCTCACGTCACAACGAAGATCGTGAGACACTAGAAAAACTCGACTTCCTTATCAATTACTGCGGTGCATCTAATGCCGCTACAGGAAGTAAATACGATGCTAATGCCAACGTTGAGAAGAAGAACATCGCTACCCTTATCGGTGAGTTGCCCAAAGCCGGTTATATCCGTCTCAACCGTCGTCTGCTCACTAACCGCATTGAACAAATGTTCGGTAAAGAACTGGCAAACAAGTATATATCCTTGCTCAAACAGCATTTTATCTATAAGAATGACGAGACTAGTTTAGCTAACTACTGCGCATCAATTACGATGTATCCTTGGTTGCTCGAAGGGACAAAAGCTATTGGTGGTAATGCAACCGCTCCGCACAATCTCAAATCGTTCTGCGGTGGTTTCGTAAATATGGTCTTCATGGTTAGCTCTATGCTTTCAGGTGCTTGCGCAACGCCGGAGTTCCTTATGTACCTTAACTACTTCATTGAACAGGAATATGGTGAAGATTACTATAAACGTGCGGACGAAGTGGTGGACCTCAGCCTTAAGAAACGTACGCTGGACAAAGTCATTACCGACTGCTTCCAACAAATCGTTTATTCCATCAACCAACCGACCGGTGCTCGTAATTTCCAATCTGTTTTCTGGAACATCAGTTACTACGATCGTTACTACTTCAACTCTATTTTTGGTAACTTCCGCTTCCCTGATGGTTCTGCTCCACATTGGGACAGCCTCAACTGGCTGCAGAAACGCTTTATGAAGTGGTTCAATGAAGAGCGTCTACATGCTGTCCTAACCTTCCCGGTAGAAACCATGGCATTACTTAGTGAGAATGGTGATGTCAAGGATAAAGAGTACGCGGACTTCACGGCTCAGATGTATTCTGAGGGTCACTCCTTCTTCACCTACCTCAGCGACAATGCTGACTCGCTTGCTTCTTGCTGCCGCCTGCGTAACGAGATAACTGACAACGGCTTCAGCTATACCTTAGGTGCAGGTGGTGTAAGTACAGGATCTAAATCGGTGCTCACCATCAATCTCAACCGTGCTGTACAATTTGCTGTTCGTCAAGGTATTGCTTATCAGCAGTATATCGAGGAAGTAGTTGACCTGATGCACAAAGTGCAACTCGCCTACAACGAGAACCTTAAGAAACTCCAAGACCAAGGTATGTTGCCTCTCTTTGATTCCGGTTTCATCAATATTGGTCGTCAGTACCTCACTATAGGTGTTAATGGTCTCGTAGAGTCCGCTGAGTTCCTTGGCATTAAGATTACAGACAACGAGCGTTACGCTAACTACGTACAAGAAGTGCTCGGTATTATCGAGAAACTCAATAAACAGTATCGCACAAAAGACGTAATGTTCAACTGCGAGATGATTCCTGCTGAGAACGTAGGCGTTAAGCATGCTAAATGGGATCGTGAGGATGGTTATGTAGTGCCTCGTGATTGCTACAACAGTTACTTCTACATTGTGGAGGATACTTCGCTCAACGTTATCGACCGTTTCCGTCTTCACGGACGCAAGTATGTTGAGCACCTCACTGGAGGTTCTGCACTTCACTGCAACCTTGAGGAACATCTTTCCAAAGAGCAATATCGCAACTTATTACGCGTAGCTGCTGCAGAAGGAACCAACTACTTCACCTTCAATATTCCTAACACGGTATGTAACGATTGCGGTCACATAGACAAACGCTATCTCAAAGAGTGCCCTGTTTGCGGAAGCAAGAACGTCGATTATCTCACCCGTATCATCGGTTACCTCAAACGCATCAGCAACTTCTCAGAGGCACGTCAAAAAGAAGCAAGTCGTCGTTACTACGCAGGAGCTAAAGAAGGAGTATGCTAAGATTAGCTGACTACGATATTGTTTTTCAGGAAGTTCCTAATGAGACCACATTAGCACTTAATCTGAGTGAATGTCCTCACCACTGCCCAGGATGTCACAGCCCTCAGCTGGCGACATCTCTGGGCGAAGAACTCACCCTACCCGTCTTGGATAATTTGCTCGCCACCTATCCCTATGTCACCTGCGTAGCTATGATGGGAGGTGATAACAACTTAGACTCGGTACTTAAAGTGGCACAAGCCATCCGCTTGCGTAAGAAAAAAGTCGCATGGTACACAGGAATGAGTGAGCTGCCTATTGATTGGCCAATAGACCAATTTGATTTTATTAAAGTTGGACCATATGTTGAGGCATTAGGGGGACTCAAATCCCCTACTACAAATCAACGCTTTTATCGCATTGTGGACGGAAAAATGGAAGATTGTACAGCCTTGTTCCAAAAACAGTGAGAAAGATATTCGCTATAGTATATGGTGCGGTGCTATTGCCCGCACTTTTCCTGCTATATGGTTGCAGGACGAATGAAGTCGTTCTACCCCCTGAACAAGAACAGAAAGGCGATACCGTCATTTCTGAAGTAATTGGTCTCTACCTGCTTAATGAAGGTAATATGGGCACGAATAAGGCCACACTCGATTACTACGACTTCACAAACGCCACTTACACACGTAATATCTACTCAGCTGCCAATCCCAATATTGCGCAGTCCTTGGGCGATGTGGGCAACGACCTCAAGATCTACGGAAAACGTCTCTATGCCGTCATAAATGCCTCCAATCTTATAGAAGTAATGGATTCTCACACAGCTAAACACATCGGCACGATTGTAGTACCGAACTGTCGCTACTTAGTATTCAAAGGTGGCTATGGCTATGTCACTTCGTATGCTGGACCTATCACTTCAGATATCACCAAGGCGCAGATTGGTTATGTCGCTAAGTTTGACACTGCCTCGCTCCAGATCGTCAGCACCTGTTTAGTAGGCTATCAGCCAGATGAACTCGAAATTGTTGGCAACACTCTATATGTTGCAAACTCCGGTGGATACATGACACCCAACTACGAGAACACTCTTTCCGTCATAGACTTAACCACCTTCAAGGAAACAAATCGTATCCCTGTTGCTGTTAATATGTGGCGAGTACGAAAAGATAATCACAACCAGTTATGGGTCACTTCGCGTGGCAATTACGGCGCCACACAACCTAAGCTTTATTGCATTGATACAAAGCAAAATAAGGTTGTCGACTCGCTCGCAATTACCGTCAGCGACCTGTACATAAATGGTGACTCGCTTTACGCTTGCTCCGGTGATTATTATTCTGGCAATACTTCCTACCATATCATTAACACTCAAACGCACAAAATTGTGGCAAATCAATGGTTCGAAGATCCAACGGTGGAGATTGAGGTACCATATGGGGTTATGGTGCATCCACAAACAAAAGATATCTTTGTAACAGATGCCAAAAACTATGTTGAACCTGGTGCACTCTGGTGTATCGGACAGGACGGAAAGTCCAAATGGAGCGTCCGTACCGGTGATATCCCCGCACATTTTGCCTTACTATATAAAACTACTAAATGAAGAAATATTTTGTTACTTCTTGTATCCTTTTCGTTGCGATAGCCGTGAATGCTGCATCACCTTACATCCACAAAGTTTATGACTTTCTGCCAGGTATGGGCCAATTCGTCAATGTCTATCCCAAATACGAGACAGGAAACGCCAAAGCCGATATGATTCAAAAAGTAGAGGATGCTATCGCTAATAACAATAAAGGTCTTATTTCCCTCGGAGGATGGGGCGGATACGTTGTTTTCGGCTTTGACCACATGGTTGAAAATGTACCTGGCGAGTACGACTTTATTGTACTTGGTAATGCCTTTGATGGCAGTGCCGAACCTGGAATTGTTATGGTTAGCTACGATAAAAACGCGAACGGTGAGCCTGACGACGAGTGGTTTGAATTAGCCGGTTCCGAGTATGGCAACAAATCCACATGGTTCAATGTGGACACTACCTATAGACGCGATGCGGACACCATCAAAAATCCCTTCCACAATCAACCCTATTACCCGCAATGGTTAGAGGAGGATGAATATACCCTGCATGGCAATATCTTGCCTAAAAATGCCACGTATAATAACATGTGGGTGCTTAACGCATTCGCTTTTGGCTATGCAGATAATCAGCCTAACGACAGCGAGAATGCAAAACTTAAAATCGATTGGGCTGTAAATAGTAAGGGACAATCGGTCAAACTGCCTGGTATTCACTTTGTGAAAGTCTATAATGCTATGGATCAAATGTGTGGGGATATTGGAGAGACTTCTACAGAGATTACAGGTGCTACAGATTTGCATTTGAGAACGGATTTAGAAGTTACATCTTCTTCCTCTACCAAGCAGAATAAGTACTATCGTAATGGCCAATTAGTTATCGAACGTAATGGATGTATTTATAATTTACTTGGACAAGAAGTACAATAATTTTGTTACGACATACTTACTAAATATAGAAATAGCGACGCTCACGCGCCGCTATTTCTTTAAAAACATGGAATTTATACTGGTTTATTTAACCTCGTTGCCAAGGATATTGTAGATAGAATTACCCTTAATTATCAACACTTGACCATTTCGAATAACTTTCGTCACTTTCTCGTTAGCACGTATAGCATTGATCGCTGACGGATGTTCCGGGAAGATAGCGCGCTCAGGCTCTACGTATGGATCCGGCTTAGCTGCACCGAAGTTATCCATTGCGAAGTAAGCAGGAGTATTCATGAAACCACCGGTTGCATCGCTACTTGACATACCGAATGTCAGACCGTCAATTTCACCAAGTTCTGCCAAATCAACATATGTCCAACCTACGACATATTCGCCGTTTTGAGCAAGATAGAAATCTTTCGTTGCTACCTGTGCACCATCTTTCACACCAATGCAAGTCAGTTTGAACCAATCGTCTCTGCCAAAGGCTTTAGCAAAGCTGTCACCATTAACCATTGACGTAACCGCATAAGCTGTGTTGTTGATAAAGAAGCCTGGTACCACTTGTGTATCAAAACGAATCGTATCAACACCATAGTAACCCAAGTTCCATACAACGAAGTTCTCTCCTTCGTATGCACCACCCTTCGCGCTACGATAAGCTTCGGTATAGCCTGTAGAGGTATTAGCAGTCTCATTCGTTACAGTAAATGCAGAGTAATAGTCTCCGTAGCCACTATTGCCGCCATAATAGGTCTGGAAAGCGTAGGTTCCACTGGTCCAATTGTTCCAACCTACGACCGGAGCATCAGCACCTTTCCAACAAGTATCAGCCTTTGCTATGTTTACGCCACCTACTTCGTTCTCGAAAGTAGCAACTTGGGCAGGTTTATTGGAACTGATTGTCAGTTTATCCATAGCGAAATACAACGATGTGTTAGCCATTCCGTACGATTGATCAGTTGAGCTCATCTCAAAGTTCAAGCCTAATGTCTTGCCCAGCGAGGTCAAGTCAATCTTAACCCAACCATTCTCGAACTTCTGACCTACTGCCATATCGTAGATAACAGGATCCACCGTATCATCGTTATCGCCGTACTCATCTACTGCATAAATCTTCAGTCTCAGTGTGTCATTCTCGGTGAAAGCGCGTGCATAGCCACCACCGACAGTCACATCGCGTCTGGTCAGCGCGTCCATGCAGATCATTACCTCTACCGGATAATACTCGTTCGCGAACGTAACATGGCAAGGAGAGTGATCCAAAATAGCCAATGCTGCATACTCGGAATAGTATGCAAGAACAAACGGAGTACCCACGCCGGCTACACCACCCTTAGCTGTGCAAGCAAATTGATTTACGGTATCAGCAGCCACCTTACTCAGTGTAAAGCCTTCCCAACTCATCCCAGAATACGAATCACCTGTTGGAAGGTGATCCAGGAAAAAGATACCATCATTGGTCATAATTTGAGCAAAATTGGCATCCTCGCTGTACGTGCTGTCCATTACGTTTAGAAGACTACCATTGTAAACCTTAATGTCTTTGGTCTCATACTGAATCGGGTCGCCGTTGAGGTTCGTCGCAGTTGTGAGATCCATCGTAATTACTTCAGCCGATACCGCACCTGCGAAAGCAACGGCTGCAAAAAAGATAAATAATCTCTTCATACGTTTTGTTTTAGTTGTTAATAATTATTTTGTTAGGTATAAGCCTAAAAATAACAATCCACTTCGTCAATGTCTGAGAAGTGGATAAATTCATCAT
>JAEDLW010000051.1:0-11766 GCA_016295035.1 Paludibacteraceae bacterium | reverse complement strand
AATACAAAGTGGGCGGTAACTACGCCGCATCTTTCCGTGGCACCGAAACGGCGCACGCGCAAGGATACGACTGCTTATTCACCGACGCCAAAACACATAAGTACATTGACGAATGCAGCGCCGCGAACTTTATAGGGATAAGGGAGCCGAAAGTCGAAAGTCAAACGTCAAAAGTCGAAAACCGAATTGAATATCTGACGCCGAGAAGTAGTGCTATTCTGCCGTCAATCACTAACGACAGCCTGATGAAGTTAGCCCGTAAGATGGGAATGAAGGTGATACGAAGACATATTCCTGTAGAGGAGTTGGCAACATTCAGCGAGGCTGCGGCTTGTGGCACAGCCTGCGTACTCTCACCGATAGATAAGGTGGTGGACCCCGATAAAAATGTCATATATCATATCAGCGACGAACCCGGACCGATTATCACCAAGTTATACCACGCGCTGCAAGATATCCAATACGGCCGCGTGAGAGACCAATACGGGTGGACTGAGGAGATAACTCCTAATCACAAACCGCAAACTACAAACCACAAATAATACACTTTATGTTTAAGAACCATCCAAAAGGATTAATTCCCGCAGCCCTGGCGAATATGGGTGAACGTTTCGGCTACTACATTATGAATGCCGTATTGCTGTTGTTCTTAGTGTCTAAGTTCGGACTGGACGACGGAACAGCAGGTGTTATTTATGCCGTCTTCTACTTTGGTATCTATGTGCTGAGTCTGGTAGGTGGTATCATCGCCGATAAGACGCAGAACTACAACAAAACCATTCAGTGGGGTTTGATTATCATGTCACTGGGTTATGTAGGCTTGGCTTTACCTGTGTTCTCGCCGGATTTGAATGGCGGCAAAGAATGGTGGAGCATTCTTATTTTCACTTGCTTGGCCCTGCTGATGATTGCCTTCGGTAACGGTCTGTTCAAAGGAAACCTCCAGGCTATCGTTGGTAAGATGTACGACGAGTTTGAAGCCGAGGCAGCAAAACAAGGTCCTGAAGCATTGAAGATGGCGCAAGACAAGCGCGACTCTGGCTTCCAGATCTTCTATGTGTTTATCAACATTGGCGGTCTGGCGGCTCCGTTTGTAGCACCGTTATTGCGCCAGTGGTGGCTGAATAAGCATCATTTTGTATATAACTCGGATATGGCTTCTTTGGCGCACCAACATCTGGCAGATGGCATTTTGTCGCAGAAGTTCCAAGAGACATTGGATGCTTCCATTCAAGCAAGTTATAACTTTGTGGACCACATTACGTTCTGCCAAGATTATATCACGGTCTTCAATCAAGGCATACACTACTCCTTCTTTGCGTCCGTAGCGGCGATGTTGATTTCGCTCATAATCTTCCTGGCTACGAAACGCATCTTCCCTCAACCGGCTAAGAAAGAGACGAAAGTCGTGGTTGAGTATACGAAAGAAGAGCGCGAAGCAATGGCCACTGAGATTAAGCAACGTATGGCCGCTTTATTTGCTGTATTGGGTATCGCTATCTTCTTCTGGCTGTCCTTCCACCAGAATGGTCAATCGCTGTCCGTCTTTGCGCGTGACTTTATCCGCACGGATAGTATTGCTCCTGAGATATGGCAAGCCTTGAACCCGTTCTTTGTCATTGTGCTCACGCCTATTGTAATGTGGATATTTGGTGCTTTGGCTCGCAGAGGAAAGGCTATTTCTACGCCGCGAAAGATCGCTATCGGTATGGCTATCGCCGGCTGCGCATACCTCTTTTTGATGGTAGTGTCGATGTTTAATAACTATCCTTCCGGCGAAATGTTCCGCGCTATGAACGCTGAGGAGTTGTCTGCCGCAGGTCTGGCGAAAGAAGGTCCTTGGGTCTTGCTCGTGACGTATTTCTTCCTGACTGTAGCAGAGTTGTTCATTTCTCCGCTTGGTCTTTCCTTTGTCAGCAAAGTAGCCCCACGTCATATGGTAGGTCTTTGCCAGGGCTTGTGGCTTGGCGCAACTGCTATCGGTAACTTGTTTATCTGGGTAGGTCCCGTGATGTATAACGCATGGCCGATTCAATATTGCTGGGCTGTATTCTTCGGCATCTGTCTCGTTTCGATGACGGTGATGTTGGGTATGGTTAAGTGGTTAGAAAAAGTGGCATGCTAAATAGATAAAATATGAAAAACGAACTGATTCAATTAGCCGAATATCTCGAGGCGCTTGAAGCACGTATTGCTGATTTGGAGCAGCGCTATGACATCTTGATGCAACGTAGCGCCGAAGCTGAGGAGAACAAAGTGCAAGCTCAATTACTGAGCACGCTTCAAGATCAAGTGGCGCAGAATACTACCAAACTTAATGCGTTAGGCGCTGCTTTGGCGGAAGTGAACGCACGCTTGGACGACGAGCTGGAGTTGGAGGATGAAGAAATGGTTAATCCAGTCGTGGAGGAGAAACAACAAGTCTTTGTTGCTCCACAACCCGAACCGGAACCAGCGCCTACGCCTGCACCAAAACCCGAACCCAAACCGGCTCCCGCTAAACCAGTGGGCAAACGGATTGAAGACCTCAAACAAGGTATATCCCTGGGCGACCGATTCTTGTTCCAGCGCGAACTCTTTGGCCAGAACGGCGAACTGATGCAAAAGACCTTGGAAGAGCTCAATAAGCAAGCGGATTTCGATGCTGCTGTGAGTTACCTGGATCGTAAGTTCCCTGCTTGGGACAATGAGAGTGCAACCTACGAATTGTTTATTAATGTTCTGCACAGACGCTTCGGCTAAAAACTGAATACTGATAACTGAATGCTTTACGTCGTTCCTACACCGGTTGGTAATCTCGAAGACATCACGCTTCGTGCTTTACGTGTGCTCAAAGAAGCAGACTTGATTTTGGCGGAGGACACGCGCACATCGTCCGTTCTGCTCAAGCACTATGATATCCATACACCACTCAAGTCGCACCATAAGTTCAACGAGCACGAGACCAGCGACCAAATGGCAGAGCGTATCGTGGCTGGACTCAATGTAGCGCTAATCTCCGACGCGGGCACTCCGGGAATAAGTGATCCCGGATTTATGCTTGTCAGAGCGTGTGTTGAGCGTGGTGTGGAAGTGCAGTGCTTACCTGGAGCGACTGCTTTTGTGCCTGCGCTCGTGGACAGCGGACTGCCGTGTGACCGATTTTACTTCGAGGGCTTCCTGCCGCAAAAGAAAGGTCGTCAAACACGCTTGCAACAATTAGCTCAGCAAGAGCATACGATGATTATCTATGAGTCACCGTTCCGCCTGCAAAAGACCTTAGAGCAACTCGCCGAGTACCTCGGACAGGACAGACACGCCTCTGTCAGTCGCGAGATATCTAAGAAGTTCGAGGACACCCAACGAGGAACAATTGCAGAACTGATAGCCCATTATAAAGAACATCCTGCAAAGGGAGAAATAGTTATTGTTGTCGATGGCAAACACGAGTAATATGAAAATCTTGGCGAAGGAGACCGCTATCTACGGCCTTTCGTCCATCATCGGCAAGTTCCTCAACTACTTGCTTGTACCGCTTTATACGTACGCCTTGGCGCGAACATCGGACTATGGTATAGTGACCAATCTGTACGCTTGGACCGCGTTGCTACTCGTTATATTGACTTACGGCATGGAGACTGGCTTCTTCCGTTTTGCTAACCGCGAAGATTATGACCCGAAGCAAGTCTACCGCACAGCGTTTGTTTCCATACTCACGACGAGCACGCTATTTGCTGCGCTATGTCTTATCTTCCGCCAACCGATAGCTAATTTCCTTGGCTACTCCAATCACGCAGAGTTCATCGCTATGATGGCGGTCACGGTGGCGATGGATGCGTTTGCGTGCATCCCGTTTGCTTACTTGCGCTATCAGAAACGACCAATCCTTTTTGCTGCACTCAAGCTGCTGTTTGTGGTGCTTAATATCGCCTTTAACCTGCTCTTCCTGGTTGTGTTGAAGAAAACGGATGTAGTCTATGTCTTTATCAGCAACATCCTTGCTACTACTATTCAAACCCTGTGTCTGTTGCCGGTCACCTTACCTCGAGGCGCACGATTCTCTTGGCCAGTGCTGCAGCAGATGTTGCACTATTCATTGCCCTTACTCATTCTCGGCGTAGCAGGAATAATGAACCAGACCTTAGACCGAATACTCTTTCCCTACCTCTATCCTTATGACGATGCGGAGGCGCAGTTGGGTATTTATGGTGCCTGCTTCAAGGTGGCAATGGTGATGATGATGTTTACCCAAGCCTTCCGTTATGCCTACGAACCCTTTGTTTTTGCTAAGCACAAGGACCGCAACTCTGTCGAGGCTTATGCCGATGCGATGAAGTACTACGTCATTTTCTCCTTCCTCATCATGCTCATGGTCATCTTCTACCTCGATATCTTCCGTTATATCATTGCGCCGTCGTATTGGGAGGGACTGAAAATTGTGCCTGTGGTACTGTGGACCTATATCTTCCAAGGTGTTTACTTCAATCTCTCGTTCTGGTACAAACTCACCGATGAAACCCGATGGGGAGCATGGTTCTCGTTAATTGGCTTAGTGATTACCTTTGTGCTGCAAGTGATTTTTGTGCCGCAAATCGGATACTGGGCATCGTGCGGCAGTTCACTCGTTTGCTACTTCACGATTATGCTGCTCTCCTATTTCATCGGGCAGAAGAAAGCACCAATCCCATACGACCTAAAGCGGATTGGAGCTTATGCGCTGCTGGCAGTGGTATGCTTAGCAATCTATTATGTTATAAGACTGAATTATATCAGTAACATCTGGCTGTTGATGGCTATCGGCACCGTGTTACTGCTTATCTATTGTGCAATATTAGTTAAATTTGACTTCAATGTTTTCAGGAATCGTAGAGGCGTTAACGCCAATAGTTAAAATTGAAACCGAGCAGGGAAATAAACATTTCACTCTGCGCAATCCATTTAAGGATGGTACCACGATTGACCAGTCTATCGCGCACAATGGCGTGTGCTTGACCGTGGTGAAAACAAATGACCAAATGGTAAATGGTGAAATGGTAAATGTTTACACCGTTACGGCTATGCAGGAAACACTTAATCGTACGAACTTAGGAGTACTTAAGGAAGGTGACTATGTCAATCTCGAACGTGCAATGCAGATTGGTGACCGCTTGGATGGACATATCGTACAAGGTCACGTGGACCAAACGGCTGTGTGCACCGAGGTGAAAGAAACCGACGGCAGTTGGTACTTCCGCTTTGAGTACGACACCAATACCGAGATGATAAAGCGCGGATACTTCTGCGTCGATAAAGGATCTGTTACTATCAACGGCGTCAGCCTTACCGTCTGCGATCCGGACATACAAGGCAATAAAGGCTATGTCTCTGTTTGTATCATTCCTTACACCTACGAAAATACCAACTTTAAGTTTATAAAGCCCGGCACGACAGTCAACCTCGAGTTTGACATTATCGGCAAATACCTCGCGCGGTATAATGCGTTGCTGAGCCATTAAAACCACAAATTACAAATTACAAATAAATATATGAACAACTCACTATCATTCCAATTAGGAACGTCCGTGGCACAGTATTTGATGCAGTACGGACAGAAAGAACTCAACTACGACGAGTTCAAACAAGGTATCGACTTTGTGATGAAGGCATCTGTTAAGGCAAAAGAGGAAGGTGAAAAATTCCTGGCTGAGAACGCCAAACGTCTGGAGGTGAAAACAACTGCTTCCGGTCTGCAGTACGAAGTGATTGAAGCCACTTTGGGACAAAAGCCGAGTGCAACCGACAAAGTGCGTGTGCATTACGAAGGTACACTCATTGACGGCACAGTCTTTGACTCCAGTTACAAACGCGGCGAATCCATCTCTTTCCCGCTCAATGGCGTTATCAAAGGTTGGACCGAAGGCTTGCAGCTCATGTCGGTGGGCAGTAAGTACAAACTCTATATCCCATACGACTTGGCTTATGGAGCACAAGGCGCGGGTGGCTCTATTCCGCCTTATGCAGCGCTGATATTTACGGTCGAATTATTAGGTATCGAAAAATAAATTTTTAATTATGAAGAAAATGGCTATTTTAGCAGTTTTAGCAACTGCACTTATTTCCTGCGGTAATACCTATACCGCTAAAACGATTGAGTTAACTAACATGAACGACTCCATGAACTATGCTATCGGTTTGGTTAATGGAGCCAATGTGAAGATGTCCCAACTCCGTAACGACAGTTCGGACCAAGCAGTTGCTGAGTTTATCGATGCAATGCAACGTGGTTATGACGGCAAGGTGGAGGAACTCTCCGATGTAGCATCTGTTGCGCAAAATGTGGGTATGGCTACTAAGTCTTGCGAAACCAAGGGTTTGGCCGAGAATCCGGCGTGGACAATTAACGAGAAAATATTCTTCCAAGGTTTGGTTAACGGTATCTATGGTGATCAATCGGTTATGCAGGTTGATGATGCTAAACAGTATTTCCAAGCTGCTTACATGGCATCTCGTACTGAGAATGTGAATGCCGGTAAGGCGGTGAAAGCATCTTGCCCGAAATCAACCAAGACCATTAAGCTCGTGAGCAAAATGGACTCTATCAACTACGCTTTCGGTTTGCTTAATGGTAGCGAAGTTAAATCTTACGTTTTGGCGAATGACTCTACTGGCGAAATGGCCAAAGAGTTCATTGCTAACGTAAATGCCGGAATGAAGAAAGGTTATGCTAATCCGCAAGTGGTACAAATGGCGGAGCAAATCGGTAAGACCATTAAGGAGCAAGAATCTGTCGGTCTCATTGGCGAACCAAGTCTTGTTACCGACTTCGAGTTGATTAAACAAGGTTTCATCAACGGTTTGTATGAGTACAACGAGATGTGGGAGCCGATGGCAGCTGGAATGTATGTTCAAAATACACTTGGAAACATCCAGTATGGTGATAATAAGGCAAAAGGTGAGCAGTTCCTCGCAGAGAATGCACTCAAAAATGGTGTGAAAGTAACTGAATCCGGTCTGCAATACGAAGTCATTAAGATGGGTAAAGGTCCGAAACCGACTGCAACAAGCACAGTCAAAGTGGACTACGAAGGCAAACTCATTGATGGTACTATCTTCGACAGTTCTATCCAACGTGGTGAGCCGATTGAGTTCCCTCTGAATGGTGTTATCAAAGGTTGGACCGAAGGTCTGCAACTGATGCCTGTAGGTTCTAAGTTCCGTTTCTATATTCCGCAAGAGTTGGGTTATGGCGGACAAGCGGCTGGTTCTATTCCTCCGTATTCAACACTGATTTTCGAAGTCGAGTTATACGAGATTAAGAAGTAATGGGTCAGATAGCGAAACAATCGTTGCGAGGTACTATCGTCACTTATTTGGGAGTGGCGGTAGGCTTCGTGACGACGTTTTTCGTTATCACACGCTTCCTCACGGCTGAAGAAATCGGATTGGCGCGCGTACTGATTGATGCCGCTGTGCTCTTTGTAGGACTTGCGCAATTAGGTACTGGGTCAAGTGTCATTCGTTTCTTCCCGTATTTTAAGGATGAGCACAAAAATCACGGATTCTTTTTCTGGACGATAGTTATTCCGTTTATCGGTTTTGTTATTTTTGCGCTCATCTACTGGGCATGCCGAGTACCTTTAGGTGCATGGTTCGGAGACAAGTCGCCATTGTTCGTGGACTATTACTATTTTGTTCTGCCGATGGCATTCTTCATGCTCTACCAAACTGTTTTTGAGACCAACTCCAATATCCTTATGCATATTGTCGTGCCGCGTGCTGTGCGTGAGGTCTTTGTCCGAGTAGGATTATTGGTCTCCTATATATTATACGCGTGCGCGATACTATCGATGGACGGTTTTGTTATCGCGCTCTGTTCCACGTACGCGCTTGCGGCACTCATCAACATCATCTATGTCTTTTCGCTCAAACGGATTAGTCTCAAACCGGATTTGTCGTTTCTTAGAGAGAATAAGCAACTTGCGCGTTCCTATCTGTTATATACCGGCTTTTTGATTGTATCAGCGCTGACGTCTGTTTTAGCACCAACGCTTTCCTCGTTCTTTATAACGGCGCAGATGGGCTTGCAATATACCGGCATTTTTGCTATTGCAACCTATATCGCTGTTATGGTCTCTATTCCGTATCGGTCGTTGGTAGCGATTACGCAGCCGGAGTTGGCGCAGACTATTAAGGATAAGGATACAGCCAATACGGCACGACTGATTGGCCAAGCGAGCACGAACCTGTTGCTGGTCGGTGGGTTTATCTTCCTCGCTATATGGATTAATATTGATTTAATCTTCCATATCTTGCCGAATGGCGAAACCTATGCTTCTGCTAAGTATGCTGTATTGCTGTTGGGATTAGGGCAATTACTGATGGCCACTTTCTCGGTATTCAATCCCGCCCTAAGTTATTCTAAATACTACGCTTTCTCGTTACTTAATTCGTTTATATTGACAGCTTCTGCCCTCCTGCTTAATAATGCGCTTATTCCTCGATTGGGTATGAATGGTGCAGCACTCGCGACCGCTTTGAGCGACATGATATATTTTGTACCGGTTGTCGCTATCACTTGTTGGGCGCTGAAGATACAGCCTTTTACACGCAGACATCTATGGGCTTTGCTCATTATTATTTGGCTCTTTGCCCTCAATCAATTATGGCTGCGCTATGTTCCGTCTCTCAATATTTGGTTTGACAGTATTGCCCGCACACTCATTATTGGTGGAGTAGGTATCTTGTCATCGTATAAACTGCATTTATCTCCCGAATTGGAAACAATGGTTCGTCGTGCGCTACTTCGTTGATTTTGCATATAATGGTGCTGCTTATCACGGTTCACAGAGACAGCCTAATGGCATAACCGTGCAGGAAGTGATGGAAGAAGCGTTTGCTACGATTCTTCGTCAGCCTGTCCCACTCACTTTTGCCGGCAGAACCGACGCCGGCGTCCACGCCGAACACATGTTCGCGCATTTCGATGTGGAGCCGTCCGTTCTCAGTGTTCAGGATGCTGCTTCTCGGTTCGTGGACAGATTGAACTCCCTTTTGCCGGCAACCATCGCAGTGTCGGCCGTCTTGCCCGTAGCGGATGAGCTGCACGCGCGTTTCTCTGCCCTCTCGCGAACCTACGAATATCGTATCACCACCGAGAAAGACCCTTTCCGGCAGGATTTAGTAACTCGTGTTGCGCCGGGATTGGATTTTGACGCCATGAATCAGGCGGCGCAGTTGCTGCTCGGCACGCAGGATTTCGCATCGTTTTGCAAAGTACATACCGACGTCAAAACCACCATCTGCACTGTCACGCAGGCGCAGTGGAGTAATAATGTCTTCACTATCACGGCTGACCGCTTCTTGCGCAATATGGTTAGAGCCGTCGTCGGCACACTCTTTGAGGTCGGACGCGGGCGAATGACTATTGACAACTTTCGTGACGTGATTGCTAACAAGAATCGCTGCTCGGCCGGGCAATCCGTTCCCCCATCAGGATTGTATCTAACGAAGATTACCTATCCAGAATAAAAAAGGACGCCCTTTACAGGCATCCATTACTTTTTTGCGGAAAGAGAGGGATTCGTTCGCGTTTCGCATGTCGCTTCCTTTGTAGGTTTACCTACATAAAGGATAATCCCTAAATTTTTGCTCCGAAGGAGCGGAAAGAGAGGGATTCGAACCCCCGGACCCTCTCAGGTCAACGGTTTTCAAGACCGCCGCGTTAGACCACTCCGCCATCTTTCCAATGCTTTATTTTTCAAAAGCGGCTGCAAAAGTACTGCTTTTATTTGATATACACAAGTTTTTAGCGAAAAAAAGTGCGAAATCTTAACTTTTCCCTATCTGTTGCACCTGCAACTCAAACGTATCGCGGTCGCCAATGGCGCCGTTTTTCATTTTGACGCGGTAGTTACTAATCGTGTTCGGACTGTAGCACAGCAGTTCAGCGATCTTCGCACTACTCGTAATGCCGAGCAATATCAGAGCAAAAATTCGCATCTCCACCGTCATCCGTTCGCCCGGCTTTGGCGTTAGACGCATCTCTGGCTTAAGCAGCGCATTGAAGTCTTGTACGAACGTGCCGTAAAGCGACAGGAACGTATCGTCGAAAGAACGGTAGAAATTGTCCATCTCGTGGTCCATAAACGCCGCAGAGTCTTTCTCTCCTGCCTTGCGTGCCATGGTAGTCAGTCGCCGGATATAATCGCTATACACCTCCAGATAGCGGCATATATATTGCTCTTTGACCTTATCTGCTTCCTTGAGTTGGCGGTTCATGGCAGACAGCTGCGAATTGACGGAGAACAATTGCTTGTTCAATGCTTGTAACCGTTTGTTCTGATGCACGCTGTAAATCATCGTTATCATCATCGCGATAAGCGCAACCACCAGCAGCACCATGAAGATCGTCAGCAGCACCGATGAGCGCCGTAACTCGTACTCATGCTGACTACCGATAAGGTGACCCTGAGTGAAGTTCTGTATATAGCGTGTCGGAGCATTGAAGAACGACGCATTGCGGAAGGAATAATCGCTAAAGCGGTACGCCCGTTTCCTGTCGCCTGCATCGAAACAATCCTGCGCCACAAGCCAGGAAGACCCGTTATCTGTGATGCCGCATCGCACATCCGTGATGGCGGAACGCACTAACCATTCACGACGTTGAATACTGTCGCCTGCTTGTTCAAAGAGCATGGCGTGACCGTAGGCTAAGACCGCGTATTGATGTTCCTCCGGTGTGTATTGCGCTAATAACTGCTCACTGCATCGGATAGCCTCTGCCCAATCTCTTCGGTCTTGGGCGCGGTATAACTGCAGCCACAGACTACTCTCGACAGACGTCGGAGCTTCGCGCTCCAGAGCCGACAGCATCGACTCATAGTACATCTTCGCTTTGTTCTGCACCTCTGTCTGTAATTCTGGAATCTGCGCGTTTGCTGCCAAGTCCGTGTATAATAACCACGCCATCTTATATCCCTCCGAACTGTGAAGAGCCGGTTCTCCTTTATGATTCAGCATCTCCAACGCGTTGGCATAATGACCCGTAGAGGCCAACAGCGACACAAATCCTACGTAAGCTTGCGTATATAAAGGATCCTGTGCGTCCTGAAGTTTCAAATACCACACGCGCGACGAATCGCTTTGGAAGTGCTGATACTCTCTCGCTATCCGTAACTCCAACTCCGGAGTCATCGGTTTGCTCGCGCACAAGGCCTTGATAAAATCCTGATGCCGCTCTATATAGTCGGAGGAACGAGCCACCTCTTTTTCGAACACATTCAACAGCGAATCGAGTGTCGATACCGCCGCCGAACCCGTCAACGTCACTGCCATCCAGCAAATGAGTATTAAGAACCGTCTTCTCATGGTATATACATCTTTCCGCTGCAAAGTTACAACAAAATGCCGACATAGCCAAATAATTTGGCAAAAAAATGGAATTTACTTCATTTTTGGGTAAATTGTTTGGATATACCCCAGAAATTGCGAAAGTAATTTCGGGGGAATTGCCGTAGGCAAGGCGGCGTCCGAAGATACTACAAATATTTGTTACCCCATATTGGCAATCCATCGTCCGAAGGTACTACAAACATTTGTCACCCCGTAGGCAAGGCGGCGTCCGAAGGTACTACAAACATTTGTCACCCTGTAGGCAATCCGGCGTCCGAAGGTACTACAAATATTTGTCACCCTGTCGGCAAGATATTCATTATTCATTAATCATTATTCATTATTCACTATTCATTATTCACTATTCATTATTCATTAATCATTATTCATTGAATTTCACACCGCCATCCCGCTCCC